>CAYNVT010000143.1:0-10278 GCA_964400685.1 uncultured Bacteriovoracaceae bacterium
ATTTTGCTTCCGGCAGCGCTTTTTTTATACCCGTGTAAAAAAGAATAGAGTTTTTTTCAGCCTCGATGGCCATCCTGAGTATTTCGGAAAGAGTTGACTTTGCACTCAATGCGTCGCACATGTTGGAACCTTTTGCAAAAACCTTTCCTTCAGTAAAGGTGTGGATGTATGCTGTGGCCATATCGTCAGGATCATAGCCTTTGAATGCATCACTCAGTATTTCAGAGCGCATTTTCTTGAATGTCTTTTCATGAGCGACTTCCATTTTGGAAAGGCCTTCAAGCATCTTTTTAATGTCAGCATCTGAAAATAATCCTGCTGCTTTTGAATAAAATGCAGAACCCTGCCTTTCGATGTCCTCGGCCATTTCAAAAACTTCGTCCGCGTTAAAGTAAAGTTTCATGATTACACCTCTGTAAAGATATTTTGTATTTATGCTTATGCGTTCTGTCCCTGTACCGGTGGCACAAATACCCTTTGGGCAAGCTCACGGTCAAGCATTAGAATTCCGTTTCCATTGTCACCTATCAGGCGGAGTTCCTGTGCTATACTGTCTGCGTTGGCTTCTTCCTCCACCTGCTCGTTGACGAACCATTGGAGAAAAGTATTTGTAGCATGGTCTTTTTCCTTGATTGCAAGATCAACCAGTTTATTGATTAGACCTGTAACTTTCTGTTCATGTTTGTAAGTTTCCTGAAAGATCGCCAGAGGAGATGCCCATTTTACAGGCGGACCGGCGATGGCCTTGAGTTCAACCCTGCCTCCCCTGTCGATGAGAAAACCATAAAATTTGTCTGCATGGGTGAATTCCTCGAGCGCCTGCACTCTCATCCAGTTGGCAAAGCCTTTCAGGTTCATTGCCTGAAACTGGGCGCTCATCGATATGTACAGATATGCCGAGTACAGCTCTGCATTAATCTGAGAGTTTATGGCAGCCTGCATCTTTTCGCTTATCATGGCATCACCCTTTGTTTAAATACTTAAGCTTTCCAGAGGCCGTGAAGGTTGCAGTATTCTCTTGCGGTAATGTCTTTGGCGTCTATGCAGAAAACTGCTTCGGGCGCATCTCCAGGCTTTAAAAATTGTCTATAAGCCTTTCCGTCGGCAATGAGCTCAATCCATTCAATATAATGCTTTTCTTCCATCGGGTGTGCAACCGAGCCTACTGTTACCTTTATACCGTGTTCGAGCACTTCGATCACAGGCACATGCTTTTCTTTTGATGCATCGACGGTATTCTCAGCCACGAGTTTCATGGGCTGATGGCAGCATACAAGTTCTCCTTTGCCTTCATGTAAAACCTCAACAATATTTCCGCACAGTTCACACTTGTAGATCTCAAGTCTTTTTGCCATGTAATACCTCCTTAGCTTTTTTATTGGTAATTATTACTGTTAATAGCTAACCCTTTATAAGTCAAGGTATTTTCATTTATTTATTCTTTCCCAAACAATATCATCTGTTGACTGTTTTATTTTTATTATCAACTTCCCCCCGACCTCCTGTCTTGCCACAGTACCAAATACCGATATGGGAATTGAGCGAAAATAAACAGCCGCCGGTCCACCTTCAAGATAGGGTTCCTGCCCTTCATTTTCAACGGTATAAATATTCTTCAGACAGATACCGCCAAGACTTATGTTTTCAATTTTCGCAGATTTTTCAATGGCGCCTTTTGAAGTGCTGATATGCACAAGTGCAATGTCATCTATGTTTTTTCTTGTGTATGTTCTTCTTTCGACACTGTTCATGGTGATATCCTCCTATTGATTATCTCTTATGTACATCACATTAACGTTTTCATTATAGAATGAATCTTTATCATAAGACAATCTTGGAATTGCAATCATAAAAAACCAAAATCTGCCTGTACATATTCAATCTTTGATGATAAAAAACGCTTTCTGAAGCTAAATAAGGACGGATTTGAAGAATGGCGGCAGTAGGTAAAATAGTAATTGAAAGATCACTTTGTAAAGAATGCGAACTATGCATGTCAGTATGCCCCGAAAAGGCCATTAGCATATCAGGTGAGATAAATTATAAAGGTTATCATCCGGCTGAATTCAAAAACAAGACCTGTCGGGGATGCGGTTTATGTGCGATTATGTGCCCTGAAATAGCTATAGAGGTGTACCGTGAGCGATAAAGTGCTGATGAAAGGTACGGATGCGATTGCCGAAGCTGCAGTGCGTGCGGGTTGTAGATGCTATTTCGGCTATCCGATTACCCCTCAGAACGAAATCCCTGAATACATGGCAAGAAGGATGCCCGAAGTAGGCGGTGTTTTTCTTCAGGGAGAGAGCGAGGTTGCTTCGATAAATATGGTTCATGGAGCAGTTGCTGCAGGGGCCAGGGCGATGACATCGTCATCTTCGCCGGGCATAAGCCTGAAGCAGGAATGTTTGTCATTTCTAGCTACGCAGGAACTGCCGGCGGTCATAGTGAACATAATGCGGGGTGGGCCGGGTCTGGGCAACATTGCACCAAACCAGGGCGACTATTATCAGGCAACTCGAGGTGGAGGACATGGCGACTACAGGATGCCGGTAATTGCCCCAGGCTCAATCCAGGAGCTGTACGATCTCACTATGGATGCGTTTGATATCGCTGATAAATTCCGCTCTCCTGTGCTTATACTTGGTGACGGGATGATGGGGCAGATGATGGAACCGATAGTCATCCATGAAAGGCCTGAAGTGGAACTTCCTGAGAAAAACTATATTCTTGATGGCGCCAAAGGCAGGCCAGGAAGGGTTCTTAAATCGCTTATCCTCAATGCAAGGGGCATGGAAGAGCAGAACTGGAAATTGAAGCGGAAATATGACCTGATGAGGCAGGAACTTCCTCTTTGTGAAGAATATATGACCGACGATGCAAAGCTCGTGGTAGTCGCATATGGAACAGCTGCAAGGATTGCAAAAGGTGCAGTGAAAAGAGCGAGGGCCGGAGGGTTGCAGGTGGGTATTTTCAGGCCGGTAACATTGTGGCCGTTTCCTGACAATGCTTTGATAGAGGTTGCAAAAAAAGCAAAGCTCTTCCTTGTTTTTGAAATGAGTACAGGGCAGATGATCGATGATGTAAAACTGGCTGTCGGAAACAGGATTGAATGTGAATTCTACGGCAGGCCGGGTGGTGTTATACCGCAACCGAAGGAGATTGAGAGGATCATCGAGAGATTGTGGCTGCAGAAGGAGTTGTAGGTGGAAAAGATATTTTCAAGACCAGCTTGCATGAAACCGGCGCCCTTCCATTATTGTCCGGGGTGCGGGCATTCGATAATCCATAGACTCATCGGAGAGTTGATCGACGAAATGAATTTGAGAGAGAGCATTGTCTGCGTACCGCCGTGCGGCTGCGCGGTTCTTGCCTATGACTATTTCGATATAGATATGGTGGAAGCCGCACATGGAAGAGGATGTGCTGTCGCAACAGGCGTTAAAAGGGCAAATCCGAATCTTATGGTTTTTACTTATCAGGGAGACGGTGACATATCAGCAATAGGTACTGCTGAAACACTGCATGCGGCAAACAGGGGAGAGCTTATAACAAGCATATTTGTCAACAATGCAGTTTACGGTATGACCGGAGGCCAGATGGCCCCTACTACAATACTCGGGCAGAAGACCACGACCTCTCCTGCGGGCAGGAGCGCCAAAATTGAAGGATATCCCTTAAAAATAACCGAGCTCATAGCACAGCTTGATGGCGCTGCTTATGTGGCAAGGAATTCATTAGCCACTCCCGCCAAGGTCAATGCTACAAAAAAATCAATTAAAAGGGCTTTCGATACCCAGCAACAGGGTCTTGGTTTTTCTCTTGTTGAAATTCTTTCACCATGCCCGACTAATTGGAAGGTAAATTCTCTTGAGGCATTCAAATATCTCGAAGATGTCATGGAAAAGGAATTTCATCCCGGGGTATTAAAGGATATAACTAAAAGCAGGAAGGCTTAGATCAACTTATATGATTACCAAGACCATCATGAGCGGTATTGGAGGACAGGGTATCTTATTCTCAGGTATCTGCCTAGCATGGGCTGCAATGGAGGAAGGGCAGCATGTCACTTATCTCCCTTCGTATGGTGCGGAAATGAGGGGAGGGATAGCATCCTGTACTATAGCTATTTCCAATGATGAAGAGATAGCTTCTCCCGTTTCCTCAGAACCCGATTACCTGGTGATAATGGACAATCAATCTTTATTCAGGCTTCAGAACCGGATCGTTCCCGGTGGGGTTCTGTACCTTAACAGCAATATGGTTACAGATAGGTCTATCAGAAGCGATATAGAGGTTGTTGATATCCCGGTTAATGATATTGCATTGTCCTCTGTCGGGCTAAGATATGCTAATATGATCATGCTTGGCGCTTTTGTAGGGCATACTCATATAATTAAAATATCATCAATAATTGATAATATGGCCGATATACTTGGAAAGGGAAAAGACAGGTTCAAGGATAAAAATATCGAAGCCATAAAAACCGGGAATAATTTATTTTCAAAGGGGATTTAAGAATGTCAGTAAAACAATTTCGTATCAAAATGGAGAATAAATCCGGAATGCTCTCCAACCTCAGTGAAATTCTGGGAGAGCAGGGTGTTAATATTCGAGCTATTTGCGTTAGTCATATGGCAAGCGAGGCCAGCAATATCTGCATTGTTGTAGATGATCCCAAAAGGGCTAAGGATGCACTGAAAGCAAGAGGTATTGAATATACCGAACATGAGATTCTGGCTGTTGAAATGCCTGACCACCCGGGCGGCATGAATGCAGTTCTCAAACCATTGAGGGATGCAAGTATAAACGTCATAACTGCTTATCCGTATATAGGCAGGGCCACCAATCCGATCATGATTATGGAAGTGGACCATATCAAGAAAGCGACAGATGTTCTCAATCATAACTGGGTCAAGGTCTGGGATAAAAGTGTTTATAAACTTTAACATCTTTCAGGGATCTAAAAATGTCATATACGATAACTGAAAACTGTAAAGGCTGCGGGGCATGTAAAAAGCTTTGCCCGACTGAAGCAATTTCAGGTGAAAAAAAGCTTCAGCATACAATAGATAAAAACAAGTGTATTGAATGCGGCGTTTGCGGTAGGATATGCACTACAGCAGAAACAGTTAAGGATGCAAAAGGCAATTACTGCGAAAAGCTGAAAAGGTCTGAATGGCCGAAACCGGTTGTCATACGCTCCTTATGTTCTGCCTGCGGCTTGTGTATTGATATGTGTCCGTTTGACTGCCTTGGTTTAACTGAACCTGAGGAATTCCCTAAAACTATTGAATCAAGCGCACGTCTGACCGATGAAAAAGCCTGTGTAGGATGCGGGATTTGCAGTGAAACTTGCCCGCAGGAAGCAATATATCTGGCAAGAACCTTATAAACCTTCCTTTTTTATCCTTTTAAGGGCAACCTGACCGACCTTTACGGTCATAGAGTAACCTTCGACTGCCGCATAGAAGATCCCGAAAACCGGCAGAAGCTTCAGAAACCTGTTTTTTGTAGGGAAAATCTTAGAAACCAATTTATTGAATCCCTTGCTCAGATATTTAGGGGGCAGAACCCGTATTACATATTGTTCTGTTATTGTTGAAACATCTGTCTTATCAAGGTCGTCGGCAAGTTCATATGCTTCACCCAGGATTCTTATGATCTCCTCCTCAAAATTATCATCTCCGTCTTTGAACCCATTCATTAAGAGCAGGATGATGGAGAGTTTTACACCCTGTTCGAGGATAAGAAAATTTTCTGTTCCCAGAAGAAAAAAAGATATCAATGTGCCCATACCCGGAAAAATTGAAGGAGAGTTTACGATTCCGCTTTTAAAGGCCTGCTCATTAGCCAGCTCTTCAATGATATCTTGCATACCTATATTCATGCCGTATCTTCCGGAATTTTCCAATGCCCGCTCCGAGAGTTTACGGGCCCTGTTCATGTTCCCTTTAATAAGGTTGTGAACAAGCAGACCAAACTGCCCTGAAATTACATTTAATGTTGACATTATATCCCACCAGCCTGAAATACCGTTGACTTATAGTATCGCTGATTATATACACGATAATATTCAATAGTAAAGGGGATGGGAAAACGCTTTGCCAACAGTTATCCAGCCCGGAATTTCATTGCTTTTATATGATAAGGAAAAGCAAATCTGCAGCAAATCAAAAGTTCATCCTGCCAAGGAGGTATGTTAATGGCGATTAAATCCATAAAGGATATTAAGATTAAAGATAAAAAAGTTCTTATCAGGGTTGACTTTAATGTGCCTCTGGACGAAGCATGCAAAATTACGGATGATTCTCGTATTAAAGCTGCTATACCGACAATCAAGTATGCTGTTGATTCCGGAGCAAAAGTCATTGTCATGTCCCATCTCGGAAGGCCTAAAGGAAAGGTGGTCAAGTCGCAAAGTCTTATGCCTGTGGCCAGAAGGCTGTCAGAACTGCTTGGAATAAGCGTTAATATGGCGCCAGACTGCATAGGTCCGAATGTCAGGGAGATGGTTGACGGGCTGAAGCCTGGCGAGGTGCTGCTGCTCGAAAACCTGCGCTTCCACCCGGAGGAAGAGAAGAATGATACGGAATTTTCAAAACAGCTTGCCAGTCTGGCTGACTGCTATGTTAATGATGCATTCGCAACAGCGCACAGGGCTCATGCTTCAAATTCAGGCGTCTGTAAATTCATAAAAGATACGGCGGCAGGATTTTTAATGCTTGATGAAGTAAACTATATAAACAAGGCGCTCAAAGACATAAAAAGGCCATTTTCGGCAGTAATTGGAGGTGCTAAGGTTTCGGGCAAGCTGGAAATACTTGAAAATCTTTTAGACAAGATTGACAAGCTCATAATCGGCGGGGGAATGGCCTATACATTCCTGAAGGCACTAGGTTTCAATGTTGGGAAATCTCTTGTTGAAGAAGATCTTATAAACACAGCAAAATCAATTATTGAAAAAGCAAGTTCCAAAGGGGTGAAGGTGTATCTGCCTGTGGATAGTGTTTGTGCTGTGGAATTAAAAGATGGAGTACCGGTCTTTATTAAAACAGCCCAAGAGCACCCGGCAGATCTTATGGGTCTTGATATAGGGCCGGCATCTCAACTTCTTTATTGTGAAGCAATTTCAGATTGCCAGACTATAGTGTGGAACGGGCCAATGGGGGCCTTTGAGATAAAGGCCTTTTCTCAAGGGACGATGAAGATTGCACAGGCAATCGGTTCATCCAAGGGATTTACAATTGTAGGCGGTGGAGATACTAATGCCGCTCTGCATAAAAGCGGCAACTATGACAAGGTCAGCTTTGTTTCCACTGCAGGCGGTGCATTTCTCGAAATGCTAGAAGGTAAGGTGCTGCCTGGAGTAGCCGTTCTGGACAAATAATAAATATTCCTGGAGGCAGAAATTATGAGAAAAAAGGTAATTGCCGGCAACTGGAAGATGTATAAAACCCTGGGGGAAGCGAAAACCTTTGCATCAGAATTCAAAGAGCTTGTTATGAATGTTAATGACAGGGAAATAGTCATCTGTCCTCCATTCATACATATCAGGCCTCTGGTTGAGGCCTTTGCAGGATCACCAGTAAAGATAGGCGGACAGAATCTTTTCTGGGAAGATGAAGGTGCATATACTGCTGAAATAAGCGGTTCCATGATAAAGTCCGCAGGGGCAAGTTATGTCATCATTGGACACTCTGAGAGACGGCAGTATTTTTATGAAACAGACGAAACAGTCAATAAAAGGCTTTTTGCTGCATTGAAAAACGGACTTATGCCGATTGTATGCATCGGTGAAACCCTTAATCAACGTGAGAGCGGATCGACATTCAATGTTATTGACACACAGGTTAAAAATGGGCTAAAGGGGCTTGCCGGTGGTGATGTTCTCAGGCTTGTGGTTGCCTATGAACCTGTATGGGCTATTGGAACCGGAAAGACAGCCACTCCTGAGATGGCACAGGAAGTCCATTCATATATCAGGTCCATCCTGTCAGATATGTTTGGAAGCGATGCATCCGGAAGCGTGCCCATTCTTTATGGCGGCAGTGTAAAGCCTGATAATGCAGACACGCTGATGGCACAAAAAGATATTGACGGTGCACTGGTGGGTGGTGCAAGCCTGAAGGCGGATTCTTTTGGGCGTATAGTAAAATACAGGAGTTAATTATTATGTATGGAGTATTGTTGACATTACACATTCTGGTCTCAGTTCTACTTATCATCTCGATTCTGCTTCAGGCGGGAAAAGGTTCTGATCTCGGGGCAGTATTCGGAGGGAGCGGTTCACAGGCACTTTTCGGAACTGCCGGGCCAATGGATTTTATCAAGAAGGCCACTATCGTTCTTGTTGTTCTTTTTATGATTAACTCTCTGCTTCTTGGTTATGTTGTTAAGGCAAAGCCCTCTTCAAGCGTTATGACATCATCTTCAAAAGCAAAAACAACTCAGGCGGCACCTGCTCCTGCCAAGCAGCCGGTTGTTCCGACCGCTCCGGCAGCACCTGCTCAACAGACAAAACCCATTCAGCCCGCGGCACCACAGCAGACACCGTCTCCCTTAAAATAACAGTCAGACATACAATCACACGGTTTGGTCATTCAGGCCGAACCGTGTGATTAAGAAAACATCATAACCTACATATAGCTGGAACCATCCCAGCAATGTGTGCAAAGTTTTTCTTTGGGCAATCCTATTGCTTCAACAAGATCATCAAGACTCTGATATTTCAAACTGGTAAGCTTAAGCCTCTTTCGAATGCATTCAACCATTCCCGCATATTTTTCAGAAGTTGCATCGGCATATTCGTCAAGACAGTCGCATTTATCAGGATCGACTCCAAGTTCTTTCATTGCAGTTCTGCTGGCAAGGTCCAGGGAAGAACGCGAACGTGAGAAATTTAGAAACTCGCAGGGATAGACAAGGGGTGGGCAGGCAACGCGCATATGAATTTCTGACGCGCCACAGCTGTAAAGTATCTGGACATTGTCTTTAAGTTGTGTGCCCCTTACGATCGAATCATCGCAGAATACAAGACGCTTATCCTCGATGAGCGCCCTGTTGGGGATAAGCTTCATCCTGGCTACCAGGTCGCGCATTTCCTGGTTTTGCGGCATAAAGCTCCTGGGCCATGTGGGGGTGTATTTTACATAAGGCCTCATGTAGGCGATATGACGTTCATTTGCATAGCCGATTGCATGGCCGATTCCAGAATCGGGTATTCCAGATACGATATCAGCCGGCATGCTGTCGTTGCGCCCCAGCGCATTCCCGCATCTGTAGCGGACATATTCTACATTGATGCCTTCATAGTTGGATGTCGGGTAGCCGTAATACACCCATAAAAATGAGCAGACCTGCATCTTTTGGCTGGGGGCCTTTATGCGCTCAACATTTTCTGGAGTTATAAGAACGATTTCGCCTGGGCCTAGGCAGTATTCTTCAATATAGCCCAGGTTAAGAAAAGCGCTGGATTCTGAACTGACAGCATATGCGCCGTCCTTTTTGCCTATTATTATCGGTGTGCGCCCCAGCTTATCACGTGAGGCATAAATGCCATCTTCCGTAAGCAGCAGTATGGAGCATGAACCTTTAACCATCTCCTGAGCATAGGCAAGACCATCAGCATATGAGCCCTGCTCGCATATCGTTACGGCTACAAGCTCGGTCGGATTTATTTCATCGCCTGACGTTTCGGTGAAATAGTTTTTGTGTTTGAAGGCCAGTTCGGCAAGCTCTGTTGTGTTGTTAATCTTAGATACAGTCACAATGCCGAATCTGCCCAGATGGGAATTCAGCACCAGAGGCTGCGCATCAGTATCGCTTATTACACCGATTCCAGTGTTTCCCTCAAATTCGGACAAGTCGGGTTCAAACTTGTTTCTGAAATAGGCATTTTCGATGTTATGGATGGATCTTTTGAAGGAACGGCCTTTCAAGACTGCCATACCGCCCCGCATCGTTCCAAGATGAGAATGATAATCGGTTCCGTAGAACAATTCTTTAACGCAATCACCTTTTGAAGCAACTCCGAAGAATCCGCCCATGTTTCCTCCATGTGTATGTTTATGACAGGTAAAAAGACGAAATATCTATGTCAGAGAAAAGGGCACAGTACAAGCAATAAGTCTTTTGCTGTGAATGGATTTATATTGGGGTGGAGATTAATTATTAGTATTAAGCTCCGGTTTCAGGCAGCTAAGCCTTACGATGCTGCACGCTGGTTTTCATGGCGTGGGTTTTGAAAGCGAACCGTACGGTAATTGCCAGAAAGGCGAT
>CAYNVT010000144.1:0-10265 GCA_964400685.1 uncultured Bacteriovoracaceae bacterium
GACTTCATTGTCATTGCGGGAATCACGTCAAGTTTTCTTGTGCTCTCAGGTGACGGGTAAAGCCCGTAGCAAAGTATACCCGGCCTTACCATGTTCATAAAGGAATCTGTATGGTCTACAATTGCCCCGGAATTGGCGCAGTGCATATATCTAATATCCTTGCCCAGGAATCTGGCCTTGTCTATTATCTGTTGAAATATAAATATCTGCTCTTTTGTAAATTCCTTATCGGGAGAATCGGAAACCGGGAAATGAGTGTATATGCCGGATACCTTAATCTCGTTTATCCCTGAAAGGCTATTTAAAACATCAAGGGCTTCCTCTGGAGGAAGCCCGAGCCGTCCCATGCCCGTGTCTGTTTTCAGATGAACATCTATGGGTCTGCCCCACCTCCTTGCCCCATCAATCATAGCCTCGAAATGGTAATTATCAGTAATTGTGGGAGTGAGACTATACTCGAACAGGGCGTCTACATCTTCCTTCGTATTGTCGACAAGAGTAAATATGAGGACAGGTAATTTAACACCGGCATCTCTGAGATCGATCCCCTCCTCGATGCTCGTAACACCAAGCATATCGACAAGGTGCTCCCTTTCGACAAGCCTTCCCACTTCATGCGCACCGTGTCCATAGGCATTTGCCTTTATCGCCATCATGATGCTTGTGCCGGTAAACCTTCTGATCTGTTTCAGATTATGGCTTACAGCACTTAGGTCAATCTCAACCCTTGTAGATCGCATACATCTCCTAGTCTGCTTTTTTCCTTAAAAAAGTAGGTATATTGTATGCTTCCATATCCACCATGGTATCATCAATGACCATACCCATCTTTATTACTTCTTTATCCTTTTTTTCCTTGTTCCTTATATAGGTCGGGGTGTTATAGTCTATTATTCTTGGCTGAAGAACCCTTACATTGTCATTTTCCTTCTCGTCCTTCATCCTTATCGCCGTCTTGTTGGCATAACCGGTTGCTATGACCATAAGGTTGAATTCATCAGCCAGGTCTTCATCTACGACAAAGCCCCAGATGATGTTAGCATCTTCATGCGCATAAGCCTGGATTATCTTGGAGGCCTCGTTGATCTCCCTTATGGTAACCGATGAATCACCGGTTATGTTGAGGAGTATCCCTTTTGCGCCGGAAATGTCCACATCTTCAAGCAGAGGGCTTGATATGGCCATATTGGCCGCTTCCGCCGCCCTGTTTTCGCCTGAAGCCGAACCGATTCCCATAAGGGCCTTGCCCTTTTCGCTCATTACAGATTTAACATCATTGAAATCAACATTTACTACACCGGTCGTATTTATAAGGTCTGATATGCCCTTTACTGCATTGGTCAGAATCTCATCGGATTTTTTGAATGCCTCCATGATCGGTACACCCTTTGCATCAAGCCCGAGAAGTCTGTTGTTGGGAATTGTTATTATTGCATCGACATTTTCAGAGAGGTCTTTCTCTCCTGAGAGGGCAAGCTTCATTTTACGCGGCCCCTCGAATTCAAAAGGTTTCGTAGCAACGGCAACCGTCAGGGCCCCCATTTCTCGCGCTATCTTTGCAACTATCGGCGACGCCCCTGTCCCTGTGCCTCCTCCGAGACCTGTTGCAATAAAAACCATATCCGCGCCTTTAAGGGCTTCCCTTATTTCCTCCTCGCTCTCGCCGGCGGCGCATTTCCCGGTCTCGGGATTTCCGCCCGCACCCATACCTTTAAGGAGCTTTGATCCGATTTGAACCCTGTTTGCAGACAGGGATTTTTTCAGTGTCTGCGAGTCCGTATTACAGGCCAGAAAGTCAACACCCTTGATGTTGCTGTCGATCATGTTGTTTACCGCGTTGCACCCGCAGCCACCGACACCTATGACCTTGATTTTCGCCCCTGACTGCTCGACTTCTTCCAATACGAACATATCCCCTCCTTATTTTTTAAAAGACCTCTTTGAACCAGCGGACCATTCTTTCCCAAATCTTTTCAAAAACACCTTCACCTGAAAAACCTACGGAAAACGCCGGACTCTCTGTTCCATAAAGGCAGAGCCCCACAACCGTCGCATAAGCCGGATTGTCGACAAGTTCGGCAAGGCCTTTGGCCCCTCTGGGTTTTCCTATACGGACCGGCATATGCATTATGCCCTCGGCGAGCTGTGCAAGACCCTCCAGACAGCTGGCGCCTCCTGTTATTACAAGCCCTGCATGCATGTCTTCAGCAAGGCCCGTATTTCTCATCTCGGTATAAGCGATCTTCATGAATTCGACCATTCTGTCCTCGATGATTTCACACAGATGCCTTCTTGGAATATTATTGACCGTATCGCCGCCTATTGACGGGACCTCTATCTGCTCATCCTGAGGTACTTTTGAAGAAATTGCATGGCCGTATTTTATCTTGATCCTTTCAGCTTCGGCAATAGGTGTCCTCAATCCGACGGCGATGTCGTTTGTTACATGATCGCCGCCAAGTGGAATCACCGCTGTGTGTCTGATTGCCCCGTCATTGAATATGGCTATGTCGGTAGTTCCGCCGCCTATATCCATCAGGACGACTCCCAGTTTTCTCTCGTCTGGCGTCAGAACAGCCTGGGCGGAAGCAATCTGCTGCAACACTATATCATGCAAACCTAACCCTGCCTTCTGTGCACATTTGGATATATTGCTGACTGCCGAGACAGACCCGGTGACGATATGAACCTTTGCCTCAAGCCTTGTCCCGGCCATACCGACAGGGTCGGTTACACCCGGGATATCATCAACGGTAAATTCCTGGGGAAGCACATGTATTATCTCGACGCCGACAGGTTTTGCAAAATCCTTTGCCTGTTCGACCACACGCTTCTTGTCTGTTTCGGTTATTTCCTCTCCCTTGATCGCGATTACACCGTTCGTACTTATGCCTTGTATATGACCGCCCGCTATACCCGTATAAACGTCGTCGATCCTGATGCCTGCCATTTTCTCCGCATCTTCAACTGCCCGGCGTATGGCCTCGACGGTCTGCTCCATATTGACGACAAGACCCCTTCTCAGTCCCATAGACTCAGACTGACCGAACCCTGTCACTTCCAGCGAGCTTTCCCTTCGCTCGGTAATGAGACAGCATATCTTTGTTGTACCTATATCAAGGCCAACTATAATCCTATCCCGCTTTGCTGCCACCTGTTTGAATTTCCTCCTCCCTAAGGGGGTTATGCAAAACAACTTTGTCTTCACAGCTTAAATCAAGCATGGTCCCCGGCCCCGGCCCGAGCTCATGCATGACATACAAAGCGGTATCGAGTTTGGCCGGAGTTACATCTCCCAGAGTTGTAATACCTATACCTGTTTTAAGTCTTATTGTCATCCGTTTACAAGACTCAATTTCAATACTTTCAATAATTAATTTTTTCGAAGTCAGTAGCCTGTTTGCAGCCATGCATCTTGTAAGGATTTCACCCATTTCACCGGCATTTGGGGCATATCCGACTGATTTTATGATAAGACCTTTATATCCCTTTGGCAATGGAGCGAATATCTTTCCTTTCGAGTTCGCCACATACCATTTTTCGTTTATGTTTATTGCTGCGGCAGGCACCTGTTCCTTTACTGAAATGACAATCGAGGCAGGCAGCAGTCTTCTTGAAATCGTCAGGTCTTCGATCCAAGAGTGTTCTTTCAGTCTGTTTCTTGCAGCGGCAAGGTCGGATTTGAAAATTCCATCGCCCTTTTCGATGTCGAGAAGGGCAAGTATCTCCTCATGTCTCAAATATGAGCACCCCCTGATCGTAATGTTCTTTATATTGAAGATCTTGCTGCTTGAGATATATGCAACAGCGCAGAATATCAGTATGGCGAATGACAGACCCAGGCTGGACCACATTAATACCCTCAAAAAGGTATTGATCCGTATGACCTTTTTTTTCGAGGACTTAACCCTGAACCTGTCCCTGTAATCCTTAAGCAAGTATTATAACCTCCTCTTGAAGTTCTATTGAGAACTGTTTTTTTACCTCATCTTTGATAATCGCTATAAGTTTCAGAATGTCCGTTGTCGAAGCGCTGCCTTCGTTAATTATGAAATTGGCGTGTACATCCGAGACCACGGCACCGCCCACACGGCTCCCCTTGAGACCCGCCTTATCAATAAGATAGCCTGCGGAAGAACCTTCGGGATTCTTGAATATGCACCCGCTTGACAGCCCCCTAGGCTGATTTCTGCGTTTTTCAATAAACGAAGAAACCCTTGCCCTGACATCATCGGGAGATGAAATCTCAAGAGATAAGCCGGCACCGGTTATGACCGCCTTTGAAGGCAGCGCAGTATGCCTGTAGCCGTAGTCAATACCCGCTTTTTCTATTCTTCTCGAGCCGGAGGCATCCATCAGATCGATAAACGATACGACATCCATAATGCCTTTATCATTTGTACCTGCATTCATCCTGATCGCCCCGCCGATGGTCCCCGGAATACCGGCCATGAACTCCATACCGGAGAGACCCTTTTCTCTGCACACTGTAAGGATTGACGCAATGCTTGCCCCGGCTCCTGCATAAAGCATCCCGGACGCATCAGCGTCCACCGCCTCAAAGGCCTCTCCCAGCTTTATTACTGGTGTAAGCATCAATCCGTCTGAAAATATCGTGTTATACCCTCCGCCCAGAATGATATATTCGTTGATTCCGGCTAAAAGCCTTAGCAGTTCATCCTTAGATTCGGCGGTAATCAGCTGTGCAATACGGCCGCCGCATCGCATCGATGTAAGGTTCGCTGCCTGAGCATCACCTGTTTTCATTTTTCAATATCTCAAGCAGTTTGGGCCCCTGTCTCCAGACATCGCCCGCTCCCAGGAAAACCAGCAGGTCTCCTTCTTTGAGTTCTTCCCTCAGCTTCTCCGGTATCGTGTTTTTTTCTTCAACATAATATGCATTTCTGTGGCCGTGGCCTTTAACCTCTTCATAAAGCTTCCGGCCTGATACTCCGGGAATCGGGTCTTCCGATGCCGCGTAAATATCGGTTATGTAAAGAACCGAGGCATCATAAAATGCTGTAATGAAGTTTTCGAAAAGATCCCTGGTCCTTGAATATCTGTGGGGCTGGAACACGGCGATAATCCTTTTATCGGGAAAACCGTTCTTTAATGCCTTGAGCGTCATCCTGATCTCGGTCGGATGATGGCCGTAATCGTCCATGACTGTTATACCGGCGGCCTCACCCCTGACATGACACCTCCTCTGGACACCGTTAAAGGATTCTATCCCTTCCCTTACTACCTTTATATCGACACCCAGCTCCATGGCAGTGGCGATTGCCGCCATCGCATTCAGGCAGTTATGAATACCCGGTACTTTAAGCGTAATATCACTCAGAAACGTGCCGTTTCTATGCGCCTTGAATGTCGAGCCGAAGCCGTTGAAGCGGGCCTCTTTGAACCTGTAAAGCGCCTGATTATGTGAACCGTATGTGATGACCTTCCTGTTCAGCCTTGGAAGGATCTGCTGGATGTTCTTGTCGTCCAGACAGACCATGTTGAAACCATAGAACGGGACCTTATTTAGAAATTCTATGAAAGTCTCTCTGATGTCATCGAGGTCGGTGTAGCAGTCCATATGCTCTTCTTCGATGTTCGTGACAACCGCGATTATCGGTGCGAGTTTCAGAAATGACCTGTCGCTCTCATCCGCTTCGGCGACCAGCAGATCGCCGTCGCCCAGCTTTGCATTCGAATTAAATATATCGACCTTGCCGCCGATTATGGCAGTGGGATCAAGACCCGCACGCGAGAGTATCGTTGCAAGCATTGAAGTTGTTGTCGTCTTGCCGTGAGTGCCTGCAATAGCTATGGAATATTTCATCCTCATCAGCTCGGAAAGCATTTCAGCCCTTGGTATCACCGGAATAGCCCTGTCTTTCGCAAGAATGCATTCAGGATTGTCAGCTGAAACGGCGGACGAGAAAACCACAACCTGTGCGTCTTCAAGGTTTTCCGCTTTGTGGCCTATGCCTATTCTGGCACCCATCGCAATGAGCCTTTCTATCGTCTCTGAAGAGGCCACATCAGACCCGGAGACCTTGAATCCAAGATTGAGAAGCAGTTCGGCAATACCGCTCATGCCTATACCGCCTATGCCTACGAAATGAATTTTCCTTATTCCCCTGAACATTTTATCAGCTCCCTGGTTATATGCTCCGTCCCGTCACCCAGTCCCAGCCGCCTGCTGGCCGATGAAGCCAATGAAAGAGCCTCTTCGTCTTTAAGCCTTTTGTGAATTTCCTCCGAGAGTGTCTCGGGCGTAAGGCCTGCCTGCTCCAGAATCCATCCGCCTCCTGCATCAGCTATATAACGCGCATTGTAATACTGATGATTGTCTGCTGCAGACGGAAGCGGAACAATTATCGCCGGCACACCCATGCGTGACAGCTCCGAAAGGGTTATACCGCCAGCCCTGCATATTGCCAGCTTTGTCTTTACAAAAACAGATGCCATGTCTTCAATAAAAGGCTCGACCTTAACCTTGATGCCCTTTTCTTCATAGGCCTTTTTTACCCATTGTGCATCAGCTCCGCCTGTCTGGTGTATTATCTCAAAGCCGTTCAGGCTTTTTTTAATCAAAGCAAGAGCGCCTACGGCCGCCCTGTTGATGCTCGTCGCACCAAGGCTTCCGCCCATAATCAGCAACGTCTTCTTATGAATGCCGTCATCGGGCTGAAATTCAGGACGCAGAGGATTACCCGTAACAATAGACTTGCCGGCCGGAAATGATCGGGCAGCATCAGGAAATGAGAGGAATATCCGCTGAGAGAACCGTGAAAGCATCCTGTTCGTCAGTCCGGGAATACTGTTCTGCTCTTGTATAGCGCATCTCGCTCCTGTAAGCCTTCCTGCAAGGACCACCATCCCCGTTACATAACCGCCTGCGCCGATAACCCAGTCGGGCTTGAACGAGGATACAATCTTTAATGCCCCTGCAAATGCCCTGATATTGACTGAAACAGCGGAAAGTATGCTCCTAAGCGATTTGCCCTTGATGCCCGCTGCTTTGAGAGGCACAAATTTTATATTGTATTCTGCTGCAAGCTTCTCTTCAAGCCCCCGGTCTGTGCCGATAAAAAGGATGTCTGTATCGGGCTTCTTTTCCTTAAGCGCCCTGGCGATGGCAAGCGCCGGCAGTATATGGCCGCCTGTACCGCCTGCGGTAATGACAAGCTTCATGTCCTGGCCCCCCTTGATACTGACAGAATTATACCGCAGGCAAGCATCGTCGAGACGAGCGTCGTGCCGCCGAAGCTGAAGAATGGAAGCGGTATGCCCGTAGTCGGGAACAGGCTCATTGCCACACCGATGTTTATGATCGCCTGTAGTCCCACAAGTATTACCGAAGACACCACCAGGAAAAAGCCGAAGAGATCGTTTGTCGCCTTGGCAATTTTTAGCCCCCTCCAAACCCATACCCCGAAGAGCGCTACAATGATTGAAACTCCTATGAAGCCTGTCTCCTCACCCAGTACGGCCATTATGAAATCCGTATGCGGGGCCGGAAGGAAAAACAGCTTCTGCGCACCTTCGCCAAGACCGGTGCCAAAAAACCCGCCTTTGGAAAAGGCCAGCATGGACTGTATAATCTGATAGCCGATGCCCTGCATGTCCTGCCAGGGGTTTATGAATGCAGTAAGCCTCGCCCTCCTGTACGGTTCGAGATACATGAACAGTATGCCCAGAGGCAATGTGACAGCACCCAGGACCAGAAGGTGCTTTATCCGCATACCGGCAACGAAAAGCACCATGACGGTCCAGACGAAAAATATCCCTGCCGTACCGAAATCGGGTTCAATCAGTATAAGTCCGGCCGCCATAGTGCATATGAAAAGCACAGGGAATACCCCTACCGAAAACACCTCTATGTTCTTTGATTTTGCCGAGAGGAAATATGACATGTAAACGAGCATGGCGATCTTCATCAGTTCGGATGCCTGATATTTTATTATTATCAGGTTGACCCATCTTTTTGCATGTCCCGCCGTTATGCCCACTCCCGGTATGAAACACAGTATAAGAGAAACAAGCCCTGCAATCAGCAGCAAATATATGACAGGCCTGGTAAAAACCTTCCTGTAGTCTATGAACATTGCAGTAATCATGACAGTGAAGCCGACTGCAAGGTGGAAAAGCCTTTTCAGTATTATGGACGAACCGTTACCGTACATCTCCTTCGAAAGGAAGAAGCTGGCTGAATAGACCATTACCGTGCCGGCAACCATAAGCGCCAGCGTTGCCAGCAGGAACGGAACGTCGAAGCTCAATTCCGGCTTCTTGTCTGAAGCATCTTCACGCAATCTCTGAATACCTCTCCCCTGTGGGCATAGCTCTTGAACATGTCAAAACTTGCACAGCCCGGACTGAGCAGCACAATATCCCCGGGGCTCGCCGAATCAAACGATTTGTTAACGGCATCCATCATCGATTCCGCACGTTCGAAATCAGCAAACCCTTTTATCTCCGAGGCTATCCTTGCTGCCGCCTCACCAATGAGAACTGCCTTCCTGACCTTATTCGAGTGCTTTGCAATAAGCTCCCCGAAATCCCCCCCCTTGTCCTTTCCGCCGAGTATTATGACGGCCTTCTTATCGACACTTGCAAGCGCAGTGTCTATTGCGCCTACATTGGTGCCCTTCGAATCGTCGATGAATATTACCCCGCCCAGTTCTCCTGCGTATTCGAACCTGTGGTGAATAACCTTGAATGAGAGAAATACGTCTTCCATTATCTTTGTCTCGACACCGAGATAGCGCGTGACAATGGCTGCGGCAAGCATATCCTCGATTGTCCCTTTGCCTACTGACGCGGCATCAGGCACACAGGGACCCTCACCCTGAATCTCTCCGTGGAATACAATCCGGCCATCCATGATATAAGCACCATGTTCAATATCACCCTTTGCAAAGGAAAAACCCGCTCTGCGCGGGATTCTGATCATAGACTTGTACGGGTCGTCATTATTGACAACGGCTGTATCGTCACCCGACATGTTTTCGAAAAGCCTAAGCTTATAATATATATATTCTTCCATATTATTGTAGCGGTCGAGATGATCCGGTGTGATGTTCAAGCAGACGCCTATAGAAGGCCTGAATTTTTCTATCCACTCAAGCTGGAAAGAGCTTATCTCGGCAACCACGTACTCGGGGTTCACATCTACCAGGCTTATGAGTGGAGGCGAAATATTACCGCCTATTCCGGCATCATAGCCTGCTTTTTCCAATATCCTGTGGATAAGTGTCACAGTTGTAGTCTTCCCGTTTGTGCCCGTTACTGCGACAAGCCTTCCTGTGAGCAGAGAGCCGGCAACCTCTATTTCGGAGAGTACCTTCTTTGCCCTGGCAAGCATGGGATGTCCCCTGGGTACACCCGGACTCGGGATTACCAGGTCCGCCCAGTCGATATCGGCTGTATCAAGCTTCTTTGCAGGAATAACAAGCCCTTTCCCTGGCTCATTCTCATCAACAAGCCTTACATCATTGCCCCTTGCGGCCATGACCCTGGCCGACTCGATCCCGGTTTCACCCGTTCCCCATACCAGGACCTTCATCATCACCTCAGTTTAAGTGTAGATATCGCCAGCATCGCCAGCAGTATGGAGATGATCCAGAACCTTACGATTATCTTGGGTTCAGGCCATCCCTTGAGTTCGAAGTGGTGGTGTATGGGGGCCATGCGGAATATTCGCTTGCCTCTGGTGAACTTGAAGAACCCCACCTGGAGTATTACAGACATGACTTCCATCACGAAGATTCCGCCAACAACAACAAGCAATATCTCCTGCTTGGTTATAACGGCAACTGTGCCGAGAATGCCGCCCAGACTGAGCGATCCTACATCACCCATAAAGACCTGGGCAGGATAGGTATTATACCAGAGGAATCCCATGCCCGCGCCCACCATGGCACCTAAAAACACGCTCAGTTCGCCGACTCCTGCGATATAGTGTATCTGAAGATAGGTGGAAGCCTTGAAGTTGCCAGTCAGGTATGCAAACAGCAGGTAAGTTGCTGCTGCTATCGTGCTCGGGCCTATGGCAAGCCCGTCAAGGCCGTCGGTCAGGTTTACCGCGTTTGCCGCACCTACTATGACCAGCATTGAAAAAGGTATGAAGAACATGCCCAGGTCGAACTGAACATTTTTAAAAAACGGCACGGTGACTATGGTACTGAAACCGGGGATGGTTGTAAGTATGTATCCGACGATACCTGCGGCGGCGAATTCGATTGCAAGCCTCAATTTCCCTGGCAGTCCTT
>CAYNVT010000145.1:0-3833 GCA_964400685.1 uncultured Bacteriovoracaceae bacterium
GGTTTCATGCGGGATGTTCGGTATGCTCAATAACATATTATTTATTGAATTTTCTTTGTTTAGAATTTCTGAATCTAAAAATTTATTTGTTTCATCAAATATGAGTTTATCTTTGTATTTTTTAAGTAATTCAGTTTTCGATGAAATATCTTCTTTAAGTGATGGAAGATCTCTTAGAAGCTGTTTTAGGAGATCAATATCATCAACACTATACTTTTCTTTACTCAATATTTTTATTATTTCATTTTTGACTAAAGAAATTATTTCCGAAGTAGTTGAAATTGTTTGAGCTAGATATTTCATATCTTCTCGTTCTTCTTTAGTACCGCCCCTACTTCTCGACATTATTTCAGAAAACTGATTAATATTTGATTTTAGGTTATCAGAAATCTGTATTAATGTTCTGCGTTCATTATCAATTCTTAAAAGATTATTAAGATCAATAGTTATATGCCTATTCCTTAATGACCTTTCAACCAATTCCGGGTTTTGTCTTAATATTTTTATGTCCAGCATATGGGCAAAGTAGCATTGAGGAAAAGAGGCGTCAAGGAATTGATTCCATAAGGCTTTTGTGTCATTGTAATAGTAATTTCCCAAATTCGCTTCGGAGGGGTTCATGATTTTTCATGTCGTCGGTGCGCGCCCGCAGTTTATCAAGCTTTCACCCGTGCTCAAGGCATTAAGCGATGAGGGGCTTTCTTCAAAAACTATTCATACCGGCCAGCATTACGACTTTACAATGAATGAACTGCTGTTTAGCGACCTCGGCCTGCCCGAACCGGATTTTCACCTGGGCACCGGCTCGGGCTCGCATGCTGTTCAGACTGCGGGAATGCTCAAGGGTATAGAAGATGTTCTCATAAACGAGAAGCCCGGACTTGTAATTGTCTACGGCGATACCAACTCTACGCTCGCGGGTGCGCTTGCTGCATCAAAACTGAATATAAAAGTAGCGCATGTCGAGGCCGGGCTTCGCAGTTTCGACAAAAAAATGCCTGAGGAGATAAACCGCATGATCGCAGACAGGCTTTCTGATTACCATTTCTGTCCGACCGAAAACGCCGTCAGGCTGCTTGCAGCCGAAGGCATGAATGGAATATTCACAGGCGACGTCATGGTGGATGCGCTGCTCGATTTTTCCAGAAGGCTTATTCCGCCCTCTTATGAGAAACCCTTTGTCCTGGCCACGATACATCGGGCGGAAAACACGGATAATAAAGAGCGATTCCTGGCTATCTGGCAGGCAATGAAAGAACTGGCCGGGAAAATTAACGTCATCTTTCCGGTTCACCCCAGGACCCGTAACCTCTATTCAGGCCTGATGAACGAAGCAGGCGGCGTCACGGTGATAGAACCTGTCGAATACACGGCTATGCTTTCACTGGTAAAATATGCGGACTGCGTCCTAACCGACTCGGGCGGTCTGGTGAAAGAAGCCTTTTTAATAAAGACGCCCTGCGTAACTGTGCGTACGACGACCGAATGGCCGGAAACCATAGAGGCCGGTGCAAATATCCTTGTAGATGCTGCTCCAATTGCAATAATGGAAGCCGTCAATAAGATGAAAACTGTCAGTTTCAATCCTTCTGCCATGCCCTTCGGAGACGGCAAGGCGGCAAAAAAGATTGCCGAATACATAAGGAAGAATGTTTTCTTTTGAAGAACTCAATAATCTTTAAATATTTTAGGGCTGATTAAAGGACGAATACTTTCTGTTTGATGCGCCGTCAGGCTTTCAGTTTTTCCGCGTTTTTGTTCATGGCCTTTTCAAAGGCTTTTGTCCGGCCCTTTTCAAGGCTGCTGATAAGGTTTGAAAGATTGCCCAGATAGTCTTTGAGCGTTTCCAGGATATAGGGATTTTCCCTGAGCATTGTCGCATAAAGGTGCGGGTCCTGGCCGTGGACGCGGCCCCATATCTCGGCGGATTTCCTCGAATTTGGCGTGGAGAAAGGCTCCAGCCTGTCCGGGTGCCCCGCAATATTAAGGATAGTTGCTAACTTGGCGACACTGTCTATATGCTCAAGCCCCTGCGTCATGGTCACAAACCTGTCGTGGTCTTCAGGGGTTGTCCGTGTGATGTTTGCCCCGTGCTTGAAAAGAAGGTCCTCAAATTCCTGAGCCATCGGGCCCGATCTTATCGTCGGAATCGATATTACATTCTGGTCCCTGAGGTTTTCTATGCCCGGTCCGAACATCGTATGAATGGAAAGAACCTCGACCCCTTTGGGCGAAGATTCCAGCATCGCCTTTACCGCCTTTGTCTTGATGCCAGTGTTGTCAATGAGGAGCTGGCCTTTTTTCATATAAGGGGCGATATTTTTAATCACATCGCATGCATAATCTATCGGGACATTTACAATCACCGCATCTGAGGTTCTTGCGCATTCCTCGTGAGAAAGGGAGGTTTTCCTTCCGGCGACGGCCACCCTGTATCCCAGCTTTTCAAAGAACGGCACAAAGAAAGATCCCATCTCGCCGGTGCCGCCAATGATCCCGATCGATTTTATAAGGGGCTCGTTGAACGGCTGATATGGATAAGAGCCCAATGTTATTACCTCAGTATCGGAAAGGGCCAGCTGGATGTCCTTTATGCAGGCACTGACGTTTTCGTCACTCTTATGCCCTTCGATATCGATGTAAAATATTGAAAGCCCTTTCCTGTCGGGTCTGCGGTCGATGTCGGTCATGTTGAGGTTGTAGCGCACGCTGATTATTTCTATCATGTCAAAGAGGAGTTTGACCCTGTCGCGCTGAGGGTAGATGACAAGGCTTGTTACGTCTCTGCCAGTAGGTCTAGTTTCACCGGGCCCAATTAGAATGAAACGGGTTTTATCCTCACGGCCGTCTTCTTTTTTGCCGGAAGCGATAATCGTCGAACCTGTGATCGAGAGGCCGTCGTGATATTTGAGAAGGCTGTCAAGGGTCTGTGCATGGCGGCCTGTAATAACATTTTCAACAGGGATGAAACCAAAGGTTTTTTTGTCTGCAAGAACCGATTTGAATACTGCATCAATGGACGGTTTTTCCGAAAGCGCATGTCCTGGCAGATAGCTTTTCAGGGCCTTTTGAGAAAGACTCTTGAAATTTTCAGCATAAGCAACGATCCTGCCTAACATAGCCTTATTTCACCGCCTTTTTTTAAGGGATGAATACCATTCATTGTTTGTTACATCAAACAAATTTCCTGACGCCGGACGTGTTAATATTATTGGAGGTAGGTGCACGCCCCCATATACCTGTCCCGGTAATACTGTGAGTTGAGCGATTCCTGGCGGATAGGTTTGCCCTTGCCCGGGGCATGAATGAACATGCCGTCGCCAGCGTAAATCCCGACATGGCTTATCTGTCCTGTTCCGTTTGTCGTAAAGAAGAGGAGGTCTCCTTTTTCAAGGTCCTCAGGATCAACAGGCACGCCGTTTATGAACTGGTCTTTTGAAGTTCTGGGAACGACGAGTCCGTTCAGCTGGAAAACGGCCATTACGAGGCTGCTGCAGTCAAACCCCTTGGTGGGCGAGATGTCTCCCCACTGATAGGGCAGGCCTATAAAGCCGCTAGCAGTTACTACAATGTGATCCCTGAGGGTGTCACCGGTAACGGTTAGGCTTTTGCCTGGAATACTGTTTTTAGTCTGGATATACTCACCAGGAGAAATTATGCGGTATGCTTCCACGATGCCTTTTCTGATAATTTCCCCGGCGGCCTGTTCTGCCTCGGTCCTGGTCTTGTAGTCTCCGAACCGCACCCTGAAAAGACCGGCTGCATTCCTGTAATAAAATGCGTCAAGGCCTTCCTTTTCCAGAGATTTCGTAAGCCTTATCGCGTTATCGACA
>CAYNVT010000145.1:3843-10161 GCA_964400685.1 uncultured Bacteriovoracaceae bacterium
ATTAGAAAATGCACCCACCTGAACGGTGTATCCCATGCGCTTGAGTTCCGGCGCGGACGGTTTGGCAGCAGGCTTCGGCAGGTCTTTTTTAGGGGGGAAATAAGGAAGTTGCTTCACTTCAGGCTTGTGTGCGCATCCGGTGAAAACAAGTGCGCTAAAGATGATCAGAGTTAAGAAAGCTTTTTTTGGCCTTTTTAAAACCATATATTTCAGAAGATCACCTTAGGTTCTTCGGGCGCCTTTTCCTGTTCAGCCGGACCGGGTGCCTTATTTTCTTCGGAATCTTCAACAGGAATCTCAACGGGAACAGGAATGCCATCAGAATATTCAGTGGGCTCGGTCCCTTCTACAAAGGGGAGCAATATTCTTGCCGCGTTGTCCATTGCGAGTTTACCTGTTGCCGGGTCAATATCCTTTAAGACAATCCCTTCAGGCTGTGGTACCTGCCTTACATGACCGAGAGAAGCCATTATCATAGCGGCGATGGGCATGGCGCCTGTTGCACCGGTAAAGCCCGCCGGGCTGTTATTATCCATCCCGATCCAGGACACCAGAGATATATCCCTTGTGAAGCAGGCAAACCATGAATCTCGCAAATCGTTAGTGCTGCCGGTCTTGCCGCATACGCCGTCCGGCATCCCGTATCCGGAGGCGGTCTTTCCGGTTCCGAACCGGAGCACGTCCATAAGGCAGAAATCGACCAGATAAACGGCATTATCTTCAAGGGCTTTTTTTGGCGATGATGCATGACCCCTGTAAACAATATCATCCTCGACCTTAACCGCTTTGATGGCTGAAGATTTGACTCTGTATCCGCCGTTGGCCAAAGCTGAGAACATGATGGCCATATCCAGAGGAGAGCTTTCCATGGCACCCAGAAGCAGGGAGGGGTTTTCCTTTACCTTGTGGCCTGGAGATAAATCCCTGATTACAGATGCGACATCTGCAACGCCTATATCCATTCCGAGTCTTACTGTTGCTATGTTATAGGATTGAATGAGAGCCTCGGCCATTGTTATGCTGCCGTGAGATATATTATCAAAGTTGGAGGGCGTCCATTCCGTGCCGTCACCCTGAGGCAGCGTATACGGATTGTCATCGAGCATCCTGTTAAGCGTGTATCCCTTTTTCACGGCTTCGTAATAGATAAAAGGCTTGATCAGTGAGCCAACCTGGCGCCTCATCTGAACAGCCCTGTTGAACTGTGAATATGCATAGCTGCGTCCTCCGGCCATGCCAAGGATTTCACCGGTATTGGGATTGACCGCAACCGCCGCCCCCTGAAGGCTCTGATTTCCCAGGTTTCTAAGACCTTTGACGAGCTTGTTTTCAAGTGCCAGCTGAACCGTCAGCGTTGTATAAATGCTGTATCCGCCTTTTGAAAGGTCTCCGGCAGGAATATCGTCTTCCAGCTGGTTCAGGATATAATCGACGAAATAAGGGGCATACCTCGTTTTCGGAGAAAACGGAGCAACACCAAGAGGTGTCTTGATCGCCTTCTTGTATTCCTTTTCCGTTATTTTTTCCTGGTCAAGCATCAGTGCAAGCACTGTGTTTCGCCTTTCCTTTGCGTCTTCAGGATGTTTCCAGGGAGAAAACAGTCCGGGATTGCATATTATGCCGGCAAGAAATGCCGCCTGCGGAAGGTTCAGGTCTTTCACGTCCTTGTCGAAATACACCCGGGCGGCCCTGCCGAACCCGCATACGCTGGCGTTGCCACGCTGGCCGAGATAGACTTCATTGATATACATCTCGAGGATCTGGTCTTTGGAATAAAGGACGTTCAATACTATCGACAGCCAGAGCTCCTTTATTTTCCTCGAAAAGGTCCTGTCGCTTGTCAGGAAAATGTTCTTTACGAGCTGCTGTGTGATCGTGGAACCCCCTTCGGATATCCTGCCGCTTCTGATGTTCGCGACGCCAGCCCTGAAGATTGAGCGCAGGTCGATGCCCCAGTTGTCGTAGAAACGCCTGTCCTCCGTCGATATGATAGCATCGGTGAGAACCTTAGGACAGTCCTCGAGCGTTACAAGCATTCGGTCTTCAAAGCTCTGGTCATAGATTGCCGCAAAGTCTTCAGGTTCAAGAGCTGCCTCTTTCAATTCTCTTCCTGAATCAGGGTCTGTGATCTGTTTGATCGTTCTTCCTTCAAGTGCCAGCTTTATCTTTTCCGGTCTGGTTTTTCCGTCAGGGTAGTCAAATTCATGCAGGTATATAAAATAAGCCTGGTTGCTCTTTCTGAAATCCCCGGGGGCGCCAAGTCTTTTTGCCTGATGGTAGCGCAGCCGTTTCAGCCTGGCATCTATTCCGATCAAATCAATGTTTGTACCGGGTTTGATGACAGTTTCGCTTGAATATATCCTGGAAGGGATATGCCAGTCAGGTCCTTTGCCAAGGTGCTTTATTCTGTCATATGCCCTGTATATGGAAAATGCCGATACCCCTGCTGCTATGAAAAACAAGCCCAGCAGCGTGATCAGCAAGATATGTTTTTTTCTCACATGACCCATATATTAGGTCAATATCCGGGTGTCAATACTTCGTCCTTATATGCCCGTAAGGTTTAAACATTAAAAAACGTACTCAGGTATTGTTTTTTGATGAAAGAATTTTACTTTGACATGAAGTAGGCTCGGAGGAATTGAGATGGATAAGAAAACAATAATAATCACAGGCGCCAGCGACGGCATAGGCGCATGCGCGGCAAGGGCCCTCCACCGGCAAGGAGCCAGGGTCGTGATTGTCGGCCGCTCAAGAGAAAAGACGAAAGCGATAGCGGATGAACTGGGGGCGGACAGCTTCACTGCCGACTATGCCGACCTCTCACAGGTCAGAAGACTGGCTGGAGAGCTTCTTCAAAGATACGGGCAGATCGACGTCCTTGTGAACAACGCAGGCATGACCTGGAACGACAGGACCCTTACTAAGGACGGCCATGAAATAACATTCCAGGTCAATCACCTGGCGACATTTCTGCTCACCAACCTTTTGAAAGAAAGGCTCATAGCATCAAAGGCGAGCATTATCATCACCTCGAGCGTCGGCCACAAATACGGTAAGGTGAATCTGGACGACCTTGAAAGCGAACGAAAATACAGTGCGATGAATGCCTATTGCACGTCCAAGCTGGAGAATATCCTTTTCATGAAAGAGATTCACCGGAGATGGTCTCCGCTCGGGATAAGCACGGCCGCTTTCCACCCAGGCAATATTGCCTCAAGCTTCGGTCGCGACGCAAAGGGGTTCATCTATTATCTTTATAATTCCCCGATGAAATACCTTTTCCTTGTGGGTCCTGAGAAGGGCGCGGATACTCTGGTCTGGCTTGCAGCTGGCGTTCCCGGAAAAGACTGGGTCTCAGGCGAATACTATGTGAAGAGAAAGGCGAAGAACCCCAAGAAAGACGCTCTTGATCCGGTTTTAGCCTCAAGGCTCTGGGACATTTCGGCTCAGATGACAGGGATTTGAGCTGCAATAAAATATAGCTGGAGGAGATTATGAAATCAAAAGAAGAACTGATTGCAATGGACAAGAAGTACCTTATTCATCCGCTGACGCATCCCAGAGACTTCGACCACACCCCGCCCAGAATAATCGTCAAGGGTCAGGGGGTTTATATGTGGGACCTTGACGGCAGAGAATACATCGACGGCTTCTCCGGTCTGTGGTGTGTGGCTATCGGCCATAACCACCCCAAGGTAATCGAGGCGGTCAATGAGCAGATGAAAAAGATATCATACTTCACCTCGTTCCACGGGCACGGCACAGTCCCTTCAATCGAGCTGGCCGAAAAGGTCGCCTCCATGCTTGACCCGTCTTATAACCTGACGCGAACATGGTTCACCTGCGGCGGCAGCGAGACAAACGAGACCAATCTCAAACTGGCCCGGCTCTACTGGCAGCTGAAGGGACAGACAGACAAGAACAAGATACTTTCGCGCCGGTTTTCCTATCACGGCATGGGGCTTTCCACGACGGCGGCCACCGGGATTTTCCCGTTCCACTGGAACATAGAACCCCTGGCCGAGGGCTTCATCCAGTGTTCGGCTCCGTATTGCTACCAGTGCGAGTTTGAAAAGAGCTATCCGGGCTGCGCCTTCGAATGCATTGAGGAAATGGAAGAGACCATCGAGAGCGAGGGGCCGGAAACGATAGCGGCCTTCATCGCCGAGCCTGTAATCGGCAGCGGAGGGGTCATCGTGCCTCCGGATGAATATTTCCCGAAGATAAGGGAAATCTGCGATAAAAACGACATCCTTCTTATTCTTGATGAGGTCATCACGGGCTTCGGACGCACCGGCAAGATGTTCGGCCACGAATACTGGGGGGGAATCCGCGCCGACATGCTCAGCTTTGCAAAAGGCATAAGCTCGGGCCAGATACCATTGGGCGCTTCTGTTATAAACGCTGACATCTATGACACTATAGGCCAGATGCAGGACGAGAGGCTGCCTCTTATGCACGGTTTCACATACATGAATCATCCGGTCGCATGTGCGGCCGGGCTTGCAAACATAAGAGTGATCGAAGAGGAAGGCCTGGTTGAGAAGGCGGCAGAGAACGGTAAGTACATGCTCGATGGCCTCAAAACGCTTACCAGGCACCGATCGGTGGGCGATGTTCGCGGACTCGGACTGGTGGCCGCCATCGAACTGGTGGCTGACAGGGAGAAGCGTACCGCGATACTGCCTGAAAACTCGGCACCTCATGTGCTGGCCGAAGAGTGCTGGGACAAAGGCATTTTTATCCGTTCGTCATCGATGGAGACGGTATGCATCGCCCCTGCCCTGTGCATAGAGAAAAAGGAGATAGACCGGATAATAGATACCCTCGATAAGGCGATTCCCGTAATGGAATCCAAATTAATGTCATGAAGACTCTTGTTACGGGAGCCGGAGGCATAATCGGTTCCGCCGTTGTCCGGGCCCTTATTAAGGACGGTCAGGAAGTAAAGGCTATGGTGCGCCCCGGAGGTGACATCAGGAACCTGGCGGGGCTTGATATCGAGATAGTCAAGGGCGACCTGCTGGACAGGTCATCACTTGATAAAGCACTCGATGGCTGCAACAAACTGCAGCAGCTTGCAGCAGTCTACAGGCACTGGCATCCGCAGGGTAGCGATTACATCCGTCACGTGAATATCGAAGGCACCCGGAACATCCTGGACGCGGCTCTCAATAGGGATCTGGAAAAGGTCATCTATACAAGCTCGGTATCCTCGGTAGGGTTCTTCCCTTATAGAAAAAGTAATGAAAACGATTTTCCGGACCCAAAGGACTGCAGAAGGCAGCCATACCGCGAGAGCAAATATCAGAGCGAAATGCTGGCCTGGAAGTATATGAACAGGCTGCCTATGGTCATCCTGAATCCGTGCTCGCCTATCGGAGAGCGCGACTGGGTGCCGACGCCTACCGGCAGGACCATACTCGATTTCTTGAACGGCAAGATGTTCGCATATGTGGACGTGGGCATGAACCTCATCGATGTGGATGATCTGGCGGTCGGGTTTGTAAATGCGGATAAAAGAGGGAGAACGGGTCAGCGCTACATACTCGGCAACAGGAATATCCACCTCAAAGAGATATTCCACGAGCTTGCAATGCTCACGGGACTGAAAGAGCCTTCAGTAAAAATACCCAGGGCCGTGGTCAGGGTAGTCGCCGAGATCAACGAGCGGATTGCCGATATAACGAAAAAACCGCCGATGGCTGCAGTCGAGCAGGCTCTGCATCTCAGGTATGATGAATTTGTCGACTGCTCCAAGGCTGTCAGCGAACTTGGGCTGCCTCAGAATGACATACGCGTGGCAATGCTCAAGGCTGTCAGGTATTATATCGAAACCGGGGCCGTGCTTCCCGAACAGGCGGCAAAAGTATCCTTAAAAGAGTTGCATTAATTGAGATGAAGAAAAAAAGAAAATTCATTGATTTTGAAAAAATATCAGGAGGAAAAAATGCCAGTAAGTTCACCGAAAGAATTCATTGAAGTGGTTCTGCCATCCAAGCTCACAGTTGACAAGCTAGAAGGTCTTGATATGACCATCCAGTTCAACATCACCGGGGTTAATGCAGGCGACTGGTTTCTTGCCATCAAAAACAAGCAGGCGGATGTTTCGGCAGGAACGACAGCAAATCCGACCATCAGCCTGAAGATGAAAGACGATGACTTCGTCAAACTGGTTAATGGAGAACTCTCCGGCCAGAAGGCATTCATGACCGGCAAACTGAAGTTCAAAGGCAGCATGACGGCAGGCATCAAGATGCAGAAACTGGGAATCATCTGATTCCAGTTTGCATTCAAGCGCTAACTTTGATTCAG
>CAYNVT010000146.1:0-10142 GCA_964400685.1 uncultured Bacteriovoracaceae bacterium
GAGCTTAACAATATTTCGGTGCCCAAGACCGATCTTTTCGAGCAGAAAAAGAAAAACGATGAATTAAGCGAACAGGAGAGGGTCTTTCTCGAGAGTTTTCAGGCTTTCAGTTCTTATGTAGCAAGGATCGAAACGGAGAAAGAGAAGTTGAGGCAGGACTTCGCCGACTTCATCAACGGGCTTGCCGGGCCGCAAAAAGCCGCCGTCAAGGGGATTTGATGGGCGATACACTGCCGATAGTATTCATAATTGCTTCTCTTGTTCTCATAATAACGCCGGGGCAGGATATGATACTGGTCATGTCGCGTTCGATATCACAGGGCGCAAGGGCGGGCGTTGTAACAGCTGCCGGTGTGAGCACCGGGCTCCTCGGTCACACACTGCTCGCATCGCTAGGTCTCGGTGCGCTTCTTATGGCGTCTGAAGCGCTTTTTACAGCGGTTAAGATTGCGGGCTCGGGATATCTTGTATACATGGGTGTTACTCATTTCTGGCACAACAAACTGAATATGGACATACAGAACATGCCTGCGATGACGCTTAAAAAACTATATATCCAGGGCGCTTTGTCGAACCTTTCCAATCCTAAGATTGCTATATTTTATTTCGCCTACCTTCCACAGTTTGTTCCGGCTGGATCGACAAATCCTACTATGAGGCTCTTATTTCTCGGGACTGTATTTGCAGCACTTACATTTATAATAAAAGGTCCTGTAGGATTCACAGCAGGAGTCCTTTCAAACTGGCTGCGCTCGCGGCCTGCAGTGTCGGGCTGGATAAACCGCATAAGCGGATTTGTGCTCATCGCACTCGGATTGAGGCTTGCCTTCGAGAGGAGAGGCTAAGGCTTCAGGCAAAAAGAGGGGATCGTGTTGTGCTTATTCTTTGTTGTCTTCAATTGCGCCGCCTTCTCCCGGCTTCTTTCTGATGAGGCTTATAAAGTGAGTAAATGTCGGCATGAATCCATATATCAGTGATATCGCAAGAATAATCGCGACCGGTCCCATAACACCCGATATATAGTTACCGATCACGAGCATTATGATCAGCACCGGCATGCCGTATATTATCCTCCTGTTCGAGGAAAGCGCCCTGCCCAGGTGCCGGTAATGCGCATCGAAAGATACCATCTGCATGCAGGCTATCCCCACCATCAGACCGGTAAGCACAGGCATGTCCTTAAAGAGAATGATTGCACAAAGGGTTAAGATGCCGCCTATGGTACTGGGAACTCCGCAGAAATAGTTCGGGTCGCTGTATGACTTGTTGAGCGTGAAATATACAAGACGGCTTATCGTGAAGGTGCTGAAGAGTATGCCTGCGACAAGACCCTCGATCCCGCCGAGTGCGTAATAAAGGGCAACTCCCGGTGCAATGCCGTAATTGACGCCGTCCGCCACGTCATCGGAATATACGCCGAGTCTTGTCCCGCCGAATTTCCTGGCAGCGGCGCCGTCGAACCCGTCGAATGCCGCGCCCAGCATCAGCAGCAACAGGCTTATTCCGAACTTGCCGTGCGAAGCGAATACCATGCTGAAAACGCCGCACAAAAGGTTCGATGCGGACAGCGCGTCTGCGATAAAGCGCTTCTGCAGGACCCTCATGTTATAAAGCGCTATAATGGCCGTGTATGCGATGTTGATCAGCAGCAGGTATTTAGCAAACAGAGGGGTTACAATATCGTCCTCGATGTTGAAGGCAAGCATGAGAAGCGCAAAAAGGGTAATGAAGTTTATTCCTGTCCTGATGCCGTGAGAGGACTCCTCCTTTCCTATGGCGGTGATCATGATGGACAGGAAATCAAGCAACACCTTAGCAGAGAGAAGAATCAGGGGAATGATGCCGATGTTGAGCCAGCTTAAAACAAGAAGAACGGGCAGTTCGGTTATTCTGTGAAGGAACCTTGCTTTCGGTTTATCAGCTACCCTGGTTTTTTCAGATGTTCCGTCAAGATAATCGATGATCCCGAACAGGAGCAGCGCGGCAATGGCGATCCATGGGCGATCCGATATAAACGGCATGCACGGGATGAGCAACAGAGGTATGCTTGAGGCCAGCCTTAAGGCAGGCAGGATATAAATGTTATGAGGAAGCTTTTCCGATATTTTTTGCTCTATGCTTTCGATGAAATGGGGTTTTGCGATCATTATTCCTCCTTATATTCATTGCATGATGATATTGTTTAAATCCTTTTTTTTATGCCTGTTGTTCTGATGCTTTTTCTTGAGAAATTGTTCTCATTGTGTATTTGTTGATTATACTACTTCGTCAAAAACTTTAAAGGCTCAGTTTAAAGCTCACATGATCTAACGGGAGGGAATAAATGCCGCAATTAGAAACAACAGATAAAACCGGAGCAAAAACGGCGGGATCAGAAGAGGCGGACCGGAAAGCCTGGTACCTGGTGACCGGCGCCAATGCGGGGATAGGCAAGGCCATTGCCGCCGGGCTTGCAGAAAAAGGCCTGCCGGTTGTTATGCTGTGCCGCAACAGGGAAAAAGCACAGGCTGCGCTTGATGACATCAGGTCTAAGGTTAAAGATGCGGATATTAAGCTTATAATCGGCGACCTCTCGGATAATGCGGGTGTGAGAAAATCAGCGATGGCCATTCTGGAAGAGGTGCCAAAGATCGCCGCGCTCATAAACAATGCAGGCGTCTGGATGACCAGATGCGAACTTAATGCCGACGGGATCGAAAAGTCGTTTTATGTCAACTGTCTTGCGCCGTTTCTACTGTCTGCTCTTCTTCTTGAAAGGCTTAAAGAGAGCACTCCGGCAAGGATTGTGAATGTGAATGCAGGGCTTTACGTTTTCGGCAGGCTCGAACTTGAGCGCACACCGTACGGCAGGGATTTCAGCATGATTCGCTCATACTGCAACAGCAAGCTTGCCGGGGTGATGATCACCGTTGAAGCGGCAAAGAGATTTCGCGGTTCGGGCGTCACCGTAAACGCCCTTCATCCTGGCGTCATAAGGACAAATCTCGGAAATCCGGGCGGTATTGCGGGAGGTCTGCTCATGGTTGTGAAGAGATTATGGAAGACGCCCGAACAGGGCGCAGAGCCTGTTATCCATCTGGCCGTTTCGGATGAAGTGAAAGGCGTATCCGGAAAGTTCTTCATGCTCAAAAAAGAGATGCCTCTTATTAAAACGGCCAGGGATGCTGCTCTGAGTTATGAACTCTGGAACCTGAGCGAAAGGCTTACGGGATTGAATGGATAGCATTGAGAAAGTAAGGAAGGATTTCGATGAAATCGCAATCCTCGATGAGGGATGGACGCACAACAGTTTCTTTTATGATTTTCTGAACAGACATGTTCCAAATGATTGCAGGGACATTCTTGAAGTCGGATGCGGCCTGGGTGAATTCACACGCATTCTTGCCTTGAAATCAGAGCATGTTCTTGCGGTCGATCTGTCCCCCGAAATGATCCGCATGGCAAAGCTGAATTCAAAGGCCTTCAGGAATATCGATTACCACATCGGAAATATTATGGATTATAACTGGCCTGACAGCCGTTTTGACTGCATAGTTTCCATTGCAACTCTTCATCATCTTCCCCTTGCGTCCATGCTTGAAAAAATGGCTTTTTCCATAAAACCCGGGGGTAGACTGATTATCCTGGATATGCTCAAGGCGGAAATCCTGAAGGATTATTTTTTTGGCGCATTAAGCTTTCCTCTAAGCAGGTTTCTGATGCTTATAAAGAATGGCAGGTTGAGTGAACCGGAGCATATTAAAAAGGCATGGGAAGAACACGGAAAAAATGAAATATACATGAGTTTTTCAGAATTAAGGAGGATTTGCAACATTCATATTCCTGATGCTGAAATAAGAAGACATCTGCTTTGGAGATATTCAATCGTATGGACAAGACAATAAATAATAAAAATCATTTTGATAAAAGCCGGTGCAACATTCGGAAATATTGCAGAAAATACAGGGAAGGTAGGTTTCATTGCGCACGAACCGAACCATGCCTTCAGGTTTGGCCGATGAGCATGGGGAGTACAGTTCCATCATGAATTCGGTGCTGATGATATGGGCGGGATGAGCATAGAGCATGCGGGAGATATTAAGACAGAAGGGTTTAATGCAGGGGTTTTGCTCAAGTGTGAAAAAGACGCCTGAGGCAGATGCCCTTGTGGAAAAATTCAGTGAGCTTGTTTAAAATAATAAGCATCCGGAAGAGAGTGAATAATGGTTTCGAAGAGACTGACGATACGCACAGAAAAAAGGGGATATGAAATAATCCACGCAAACGGTATATTTTTCAATTCCTATCTGATCTTTAACGGCGAGAAGTATATTCTTGTCGATTCCGGCAGAAGGTATACCTGGCTTCGTCTCAAGCATAACCTGGAAAAACTGGGAGTGACTGATAAAAATCTTGAGGCGCTTATACTTACGCACACACATTTCGACCATGCCGAAAACGCCGCAGAAATCAAAGAGCAGTTTGGTGCCAGGATTATCGCTCATGAAACCGAAGCCGGATATCTCGAAGCAGGAGACAGCCCTCTGCCTGCCGGTACCGTCTTCTATACGAAATGGCTCATGAAGACATTCAGGACAAAGGTCCAGCCCATGTTCAGATACAAACCGGTAACCTGCGATATACCGGTAGGAGATAAATTTGATTTAACCCCTCTGGGATTCAGTGCATATATCCTGCATGTACCGGGCCATACCAAAGGTTCAATCGCGATTATTGTCGATAATGAAATCGCATTCACGGGGGATAACATGGTCGGGGTTTTCAACGGTTCTATCCAGCCACCTTTCGGCGATGACATATCCGGGATAATAAGAAGCTGGAAGACGCTTCTTGATACGGGATGTTCGGTTTTTATACCCAATCACGGGACTCCGAAGAAAAGAGAGATACTGAAAAGGCATTATGAAAGGAAAATCAGAAAACAGAGAATCTGAATAATGGCTGAAAAAAATGTCCTTATACGGGTAAGAAAATGAAAGATATGATTAATGTGGGTATCGTAGGTCCCGGCTCCATTGCACAGACTCATAATGATGTCCTCATGCATGTGCCGGGCGCCAGGATGATTGCTGTAGCAGGCAGGGACAGGAAAAAGGTAGAGGCATTCAGGAAGTTCAACGGACTTGAATACGGCGTGGCGGATATCATGGGTCTAGACAGGATAAAAGAGCTGGACGCTGTTATAATTACCCTTTCAAACAGTCTTCATGCGCCTGCTGCAATTCATTATCTGAACGCCGGAAAGGACGTGATCTGTGAAAAGCCGCTTTGCCTCAATTATGATGAAGCTGAGCGTATCAGAGAAGCCGAAAACAAATCGGGCAAAAGGCTTTTCTATGCAGAAAACCTGTGTTTTGCCCCCAAGTATGTGCATGTAAAAAACATGATAGACGAAAAAATAGTGGGCAGGCCTTTCTTCATCAGGTGCGTTCTTGCACACGGAGGACCTTATTCGCCCTGGTTCTGGGAAAAGGAAAGCGCAGGCGGCGGGGCAATGATGGATATGGGTTGCCACTCGATTGAGGTGTGCAGGTGGCTGATGGGGAAAAAGCAGGTAAAGCGGGTGTCTTCGCACTGCGGGCTCTTCATGCATTCGGACAAAACCGTTATGGATGACACCGTTCTGGTGACGATGGAATTCGAAGACGGAAGCCTCGCTCAGGCCGAAGCTTCATGGTCGCTTAAGGGAGGTTCTTCCGGCAGAATCGAATGCCACGGTACAGAGGGAGTCATCCATGCAGAGCTTCAGGGTGCAAGTGGTATCAGATGCTATTCGGAAAGGGGGGCGGCTTCAGGACGGTCTTCAGGAAGAAAAACTTTCGGATGGTTCAACCAGAACTATGACAGGCTTAATCAGAACGGATATATCGGACAGATGATGCATTTTATCGAATGCATAAGAACGGGTGCTGCCCCCAGCGAGGGACTGGATGACGGCATTAATGTGCTTGAAATTATGCATGCAGCTTATCGGAGCGCAGCCAGAGGCATATGTGTTGATCTGCCCTTTAAACCGCGTGGGATAAAATACCCTGTGGATTTATGGCTTGAAAGATTTCACAGTGACAATAAAGTAATAAAAACACCCGGAAAAAAATGAAGAGGTGAAGCTATGAAAAAGGTCATTTGTATATGTTTATTCCTTATGGCCAATATCTTTATGCCGGCATTACTTTCCGCTTATGACAGCAACCTGATTGTTAAGGAACTCCTCAAAACTTCAAAGATGCCTGATGGAAGTCCGGTACATTATACCGTGACTGATGACCCGGAGGTCACTGTTCTTGATATTACAATCCCTCCTGGAAAGGAGACGGGCTGGCATTATCATCCGATAGCGCTTTATGCCTATGTCCTTGAGGGCACACTAACAGTTGAAACAGGGGACGGAAAATCATATACATATACAAGCGGACAGCCGATAATCGAATTCGTAAATAAGGTTCAAAACGGAATAAACAAAACAGAAAAACCAGTAAGACTTGTCGCATTCTATCTGGGTATTAAGGGCAAGCCGGGAGCCATTATGGCAACAGGGTCAGAGAAAAAGCCCGGGATAAAAAGGGAAGTCAAATAATTGCCAGGAATTAGATCGGGCCTCGATGTGAAATTATTTGAAGATCAATAAGAAAATGGGCTTGACCTTTATGTGTCAAATTATTAATTTAAGAATATTCTAATAGGAATTCTTTAAGGAGATTGCATTGGATAATCACGATACTGACAAAAGGATCCGTCCAAGAAAAGATTGTCACGGTATTGTCATGTTCAACGTGCTTTCCGAAGAGCTGAACGAAGCCTACTGCAAGAACAGCCCCTGCATAAAAGGGATAGCACGTGTTATCAACATGACCGATGATGGTATGATGATCAGCATGATCGACATGCTTGGCCTGACTGAAAATCTTAAAGGCTTCAGCTTCAAAAAATTCAAGGGAACGACGATCGAGTTCACAAAACCGAATGACGGCAAGATTATCAAGGCCGAGGTAATGCATGTGTCGAATAACAGCATCGGTGTGAGATATCTGTAAAAGATATTATCGTATTCAAGAGCGCTTGATCATCCAATCCGAGAACCTGCACTGCAGCTGAATCCGGCATTGAATCATTATATTCTGGAAAAAAAGCAGATATGAAATTAGAAAAATTTGCACCGATCCTGATACTCATTTTACTGATTTCAGGGTGTTCAGGACCGGGTAAAAACATAGTAGCCAAAGCACCAGTAGGAACTGAGGGTTCAAAGGACCACAAATTCGATACAAGTGCCGATCCTCCTCAAAGTGTCCGCCTTTCATGGACTGAAGACCCTTCTTCGACGATGACCGTCACCTGGCTTACAAAATCAGAAAACCAGAGTTTTCTAGAGTATGGCATGAAAGAAACTGACCTTGTTGAAAGAACAGATGCGGCGTCTTCCTTGAAAACGGATCTCGGGATCATTCATGAGGTGACGGCCACAGGCCTTCAACCTGATACAAAGTACTATTATCGCTGCGGCAGCGATGATGCAGGCTGGAGTGAAATACATTCATTCAGGACCGCACCCGCCAAAGGCCCGTTTTCTTTTGCCGTTATGGGCGACACGCAGAATAACAGAAGCATCAGGAGAAACATTACAGCGGCGATCAGGGAGTTAAGACCTTTATTCGTAATCCACTGTGGAGACATCACAAACGCAGGCGGGAGCAAAAAACTCTGGGCCGAGTGGTTTGAGGATATGGGCGGGCTTATTGCGGAGATTCCCTTAATGCCCGTAATGGGAAACCATGACAACTACTGTGTCAAGGTTAATGGTTTATGCAGGAATATGTTCGAACAGTTTGCACTGCCTGATAACGGCATAAAGGACTCAAGTGAATACTGGTATTCCTTTGATGTGGCAGGTACGCATTTCATGATGCTCAATTCGGAAAGTGACGCCGGTATAAAGCCCGGTTCAAAACAGTATGAATGGCTTGAAAAAGAGCTTGAAAAAAATAATGCAGCCTCCTGGAAGATTGCAGTCATGCACAAACCGCCCTTCAGCATGGGATTTCACGGCGACAGCAAAGACGTCCAGAAATACTGGGTGCCTCTGTTCGACAGGTATGGCGTGGATGTGGTTTTTTCAGGCCACGAGCATATTTATGAGAGGACAAAACCGCTGAGAGGGCTGAAACCGGATGAAGCAGGTACAGTGTATATTATTGCCGGGAGCGGCGGTTCATGGGTCTACGGGTGCAAAGGTAATGTCACTGAGGGAGAAAATAATTTTTACGAAAAATGCGAAGGGGTCTGCGGTTTTGTGCTCGTCAATGCCGGTGATGACGGCATGAAATTATCTATGATTTCAGTGAGCGAAGGGAGAGCTGCCGCCATGGAATCTGAGTCAATAGACAGCTTTGAAATCGGCAAATCAGATAGACTTCTGGCAGACCCTGATCAGAAATAACTTGCTTGAAGATGATCAGGCAGGATTCAGTATCCCTATTTTTTAAACAGGTCCATGAAGCCTTTAAGGCCTTTTGATTTTTCTTCCTTTTGCTGTGCGGGTTTTGACTGAGGTTCGGCAATCGCCTCTTCATCCCGGGCTTCCTCATGCTCCGCGAGCCTTCCTTCACCCAGGAATCTGAGGGCAGGGCCGTTCGGGCTTAAGTATATGACATCGTCTGCATTGAGCGCCGCATCGAATTCAATTGTCCTGCCGTTTATTCTGATAAGGTTCTTTCCTGTAAGGTCCCGTATCCTGTATGCACCCTGGCCGAAAACTATCTGTGCGTGATTTGACAGGATATTCGGATGCGCCATGACAAAATCGTTTGAAGGGCTTTTTCCGATTGTAACAGGAAGCTCTTTATACGAGCGCAAAGCGGGTCCGAACTGTATCATGAGCGGGACCTGTACCTTTTCCTGCGGGCTGTCGGAGGATACCCTTACTGGCGGTTCAGGAGCGGCTGCGGGAGGTTCAGGCGCCGGTGGAATAAAAGCGGGTTTCTGTGCCTCAGGTTCCGGTATAGAAACAGGCGGTTCCGGAAAAGATGCAGGCTGCATGATTACAGGCTCCTGTTTCGGCGGCTGAGACGCAGCGATGGGGGATGTCTCGGGGGCTGCCTCAGTTATTGCAGCAATGAAGCTCACCTTGGGTCCGCCTTCGGTGAACATTATGACATCGCCGTCTTTCAGATAGGTTTCAGTTATTTTTTTACCGTTTACATAGGTGCCGTTCGCGCTTTTGTCGGTGAGCTTGAATCTGTTTCCGTCACGTTCGATAATTGCATGCTGTCTGGATATCGTGGTCATGTCCTTTGGAAACTGTACTCTGCAGTCGGCCTGGCGGCCTACGGTTATGGTGTTTTCTGTGAATTCCTGAATCTGGCCTTTCATCGGCCCCTGAAGATGTATTAGCTGAACCGTTATTATAGGAGGCACTTTCATAATATTGCCTCAAGTACAACTTGAATCAGCGGCCTGTCAAGTGGTATGACTTGTGTAACATATGAAGATTAACTCATTCGGAAAAACCGACCTCGGCCTTAAAAGAACAAATAACGAGGATTCATTTCTCATCAGAGAAGACCTGAACTTATATGCTGTAGCCGATGGCATGGGAGGCGCTGCTGCAGGCGAAATTGCGAGCAGGATATTCGTGGATACCGCTGCCCATGTTTATGAAGAATGGATGAGGGGCGACAAGGAAGACCCGGCGCTCCCCGTTCAGAAGACCTACATAATCGCCAACAGCGGCATTCTCGAACATATCAGCCGGTTCCCCGAGCATAAGGGAATGGGTACTACCGCGGAGCTTCTCAGTTTATCGGACGATCTCATCATAATAGGCCATGTCGGTGACAGCCGGACGTACAGGCTGAGGAACGGTATATTGAAACAGATAACGAAAGACCATTCGCTGATCCAGGAACAGATTGAAAAGGGTATGATTACCGTGGAAGAGGCGAAGAACCACAGGATGCGGCATGTTATCCTGCGTGCTGTGGGCGTCGAGGATAATGTCAGCCTGGATATAATAAAAACAAAGGCGGTCAAGGGCGATATCTACCTCCTCTGTTCCGACGGGCTGACGGATATGGCCGATGATGCAGCAATTGAAAAATGCATGAATTCGTATTCCGTGCTTGTTGATATGGCGTCAGGCCTGA
>CAYNVT010000147.1:0-9802 GCA_964400685.1 uncultured Bacteriovoracaceae bacterium
CGCTGCAAGAGAGTTTACATCGTCCTGACTGTAATCGGTTTCCTTGTTCGCAACCGCTCCTACGGCAACAATCTTCTTGTTGTCAAAGATCGGGACTGCCATAAACCGGGTAATGGGAATATGACCTTCGGGGTGTCCTTTTTTTGTAGGCCATGCAGCTTCATAATTATTGATTATAACAGGCTTTCTCTGTCTGACACAGTCTCCCCATACCCCTGATTCGGCTATTGGGAAGTGCATGGGTTTATCCATGATCGAACATTGAGTCATGGTCTCTCTTGACCACTTATGAATTGTCATGACTGATTCGGCTTCATCCATAAGTCCGACAAATGAAAACTTGCTTTGAGTAGCTTCGATTGAGGCTTCGATAGTGTAACTCATGATTTCAGATCTGGGATAATTGTACATCTCCTGCATTTTAAGAAGGTCGCGCGTTCTCAGCGTATTCAGATTCAGGGAAATCTCAGCCCGTCTGCGCTCGGCAATCTCGCTGCTCAGTCTTGTCACCAGCGCTTGCTTTTCATTTGCATCCTCCGCTGCCTTCTTCATAAGCATTCTGTTGATCATCGTTATCAATGAGAAGGTGAGCAGGAAAACCAGTACAGTGGCTGCAAGCATAAGCAAAGCGGGAAACAAACCGGATGAGGAAATCTCATTTCCGCGTTTCACAATGGTCACATCCAATGCTCTTAGAAAGGAGACAATAAAAAACCCGAGAAAAACATAAGCCGTATTGCGTGATACAGTGCGAAAATCCCTGTCAACCATGAAGGTCAGATAATAAGATATCTGAATGGAAAGAATCATGCACATCACAAACAGATTAATCGATCTTCCTGTAAAACTCGGTTTTATAAAAGTGAAATATGCATGAATTATGATGCTCAGACCCAGAAGAATATAATTATGGATCTGCAGGGTTTTCTTCCCGGCAAAACGTTCGAGCCCGATATACATTGCAATGGTACCTGATATAAATAGTGGCCCTCCCAAAAAGACAGCAAAAAGATTGCCTGTTGCAGCACCTGTAAGCATAAGGATCAGGCTTATTGCCTGCATAACATAATCGGCGAGCCAGAAATCTATTCCATTAAACCTTTTTCTGTTCTGCAGCCAGAAGGGGAACAGAACGAAGATGACTATGATATTACTCAGCAAATATATGAAGATGACAGTCTTCATGTCTAGTGCCATCATTTTTTAATACTCCTGTGCTGAAACTTTTTTGTATAGAAGAACTGCTGTTTTAGTTTGCCTTTCAAACTCACCTTATTACCTTTTCATTTAGCGTGGATTATGACTTTATCGGTCATTTCCCGGGTATTCTTAATCAATTTATTGCGCATCGGGATGTTTCAACAGTAAAAGAGAAGAATGGGGAAGTCGCAAAAAAAAGGAAAAGGGCCTATTAAGGCTGCTTTCCCTCTTTTTTTATTTGATATGAAACTGGTTTAATCTGCCTTTATTATTGTTCCAATATAAGCCCTGCCATAAACAGCGGCCGGAACGAAAAGCTCTCCCAGAAGCTTGTTCATGTTGTCGATGCACCCCTCGCCTTTATCATTCCTGACAGTATCAAGTATCTTATCTGTCCCGGGGATATCGTTGAATTCTACTTTCGGATCGTTCACATAGTTGTCGGGCATGCATTTTACCAGCATTTTATCCGTTTCCTTTGCGCGCTTTGCAGAAAGTTTTGATACGCCTTTTCTGATCGAATCATCATCATAAACAACAGGTTTTCTATTTTTTATCATCAAGGAAAGCATTTCATTTTCCATATCATTCCTGTCATAAATATCTCTGATTGCGTATTTCTGATATTTCTCCAGTGCGCCGTGCCTGTTTGAAACAAGCTGGACCGCATTATTTTTCGCCTCGGGATAACCCATCATAGCCTTCGTATTTATCCAGAGCATACTGCATGTACTTACTCCGGGAAGAACAACCGCATGGTACGGCATGCTGAGATCGGACAGATAATGCATTCCCCACCCCATAAATCGCCAACCCCAGTAATCGTGACCCGTCTTAAATGCGTATTCTGAGAGGACCTTGCACATATGAATTCTATATTCAGGGTAGGTCTCTTTCAAGAATCCCGCGAGTGTATAAACTATGCCCGCCTCATTATAAAATCCCATGTGGAAGGGGGCCTGGCTGCCATATTCAAGATTCGCGTTTCCGAACGGCTGCTTGCCGAAATTCAGCTTTTTTCCCTGTTCAGTACCATTATCTTCGAAAAGGCCGATGTCAATCCCAAGATCCGGTTCGTCCGAAGCCGTGCCCAATACATCCAGAACACTGACCTGTTCCCCAGGAAGGAGTCTTACATATGTTTTGTCGTCGATGTCGGACAAATCCTTAAGATAAGTAAGCCCCGAGCCTTTTATAATGGCCTTTCCGTCCGGCGAGACTCCAGGCATGAGTCTGAAATAAAGGGCATAATAATAACGGTCACTGACTCTTATTGCGTCACAAAATCTTTTTATCGCTTCGTTCGGATCATTTGAGGCCTTAAATAAAAGGGCCTCCGGCAAGGGCTTGTAGTTCTTAAGATTTTTTCTGTTCCACTCCTCATCAGATTTAAAGACGCTTTCAAGCCCTTTCCCCTCAGCGACAAGGAAGCTCCCGAGAGTTTCGGCATTAACCGGTTTGGCGTTTGCAACTTCGGGCATTGACTTGTAAACAGGCATAAGGATCAGTTCATGTTCGGACCATGCGAATGCGGAAAGTCCATAAGATAATACCAGCAACAGAGCAGCTGAAAACACCGTAATAATCTTATGTGATTTTTTCACCATTATATCCTCCTGTCCTTATTGATAAGGGCTGTAAGGGTTGATTTTGAACCCTGGCTCCCTTTATAAACTGTTCAGCCTCTTATACATCGCCTTGTTGTGCTTGTATATATTCACGAACTCCCTGAAGAGCTTGTCATACACTTTTCTGTTTGCCGGATTCGGTTTAAATTCATTGCTGTATTCGATAAGGTCCGGGATATCGGAAAACTTAATGAAACCAAGACCGACTGAAGCAATGAAAGCAGCCCCGCGGGCATTCGCCTGCATGGGGTCCTTCACCTGTCGTATTGTGCGGTTCAGGACATCTGAAAATATCTGACACCACAGATTGGACTTTGCACCTCCGCCGATAATATTCAATGGATCGAGTTTTCTGCCCACGAACTTCTCGACATACATGTGGCTCCACCTGGTATTGTATGCCACGCCTTCCATAACCGCCCTTAACATGTCATCCTGTGTTGTCGTCTTGGATACATTGTATATCCCGGCCCTGAGGCAGTTGTCATCGACGGGCGTGCGCTCGCCATTAAGCCAGGGTGTGAATATGAGGTTATTGCTTCCGGGCGGAACGGTTTCAGCGATCTGGTTCAGCGCCTCATACCTGTCAATGCCTTGCACGATCCCCTTGAGCCTGTTCTCGTGAAAAATAATATTATCAAAGAGAAAATTTACCGCGCCTCCTGCTATGTCCTGCTCATTCACGCTCTGGTATTTGCCGGGTATTGCAGTGGGAAATGATGCAATTGAATGCATTATGTCAGTCTTCTTGAACGGGACGATACACTGCACCCAGGACGATGTGCCAATATAAATATGCCCTTCATAATCCCTGACCGCACCCGAGCCTATCAGCGCACATTGGTGATCTGGCGATCCCATGACAACAACTGTGTCCCTGTTAAGACCGATCTCGTCGGCAACCTTTGGCAGTACTCTGCCGATTATGTCGGTTGAATTCTTCAACGGCGGCAGCTTTTCTCTATCAATTCCGGCCATTCTGATGAGTTCGTCATCATAACGGATATTATTTATATCCCTTATGTCGGTAACCCAGAAAAGGTGCATCGAGTCATAAGATGCGGCGAATTCACCGGTAAGCCTGAGATTGAGGTAATCCTTGCTGGGCAGGAACATGAAGGTATTTTTATATATCTCGGGGAAATCATTTTTCTGAAGAAGCACATGCGCTATGTCGTCCTTGCCCGAAAGGGTCGGCCCACCGGCTGTTCTGGGCAGCCACTTCATTATCTTGAAAAGCCCGTACCCTTCGATGCTGGGAAATCCGCTCATTAGACTTTTTATATAAGGAGCGCCCCTTGAATCCATCCAGGTCAGGGAATTCATGAGATGATGCCCGTTTTTATCAACAGCAACCGTGCTTGAAAACGTACTTGAAACACATACCGACACTACATCGTCCTTCTGGACATGACAGCCGTTCATGAGCCTCTTTGAGGCCTTGACAAGCGCAGACCACCAGTCTTCAGGATCCTGTTCGGCACCGCCTTTGGGCAGAAAATAGATGGGAGTTTTTTCATACTCGAAAGCCGCTACATGGCCGTGAATCGAAATCAGGGAAGCCTTGATGCCTGATGTACCGTGATCAATTGAAAGAACATATTTCATATTCCAACCTCCGAAAATACGAATATCAAGAAACAATAGTACAGTTATCAGAAGTTAGGAGTCAGGATGGAAAGCATAAAGAAACATGCAGACATAAGATATAGGCTGATCTGGCTCTCTCCTGACTCCTGACTCCTGTCTTCTATTTACTGTCTTCACATATCCAGAGTGGTTATATTTCCGTCTTCATCCACGCTTTGTACGATTACTCCTCCGAAGGAGTCCCCGCCCTCTTTCTTCTTGTCCAGGTCCATGACCCTGGGAAGAAGTTCAAGAAAGTCAGTTGGCTTCATACATGCCTCGGGGGGCAGTACACCCTTACCTGCAATCTTACCTTCCTGCATAAGAATGGCCCCCATTGCAGCCGGGATACCGGTGCCCTCTCCCAGCGCCTGGCTCTGGGATGCCAGGTGGAAACGGTACTCCTTGTATTTGCCGTCTTTCTTTCCCTTTACAACAACGGAAGCGCAACCCTTCTGCGATCCGAAATTGGTTTCCCTGATGATCCTTTCACGCTCCCGGATGATATAGGCTACGGCAAAATCGTAAGGTGCCAGCTTGACCCCTTTCACATCTATGGGCTCCTTGCTGTATAGACCGAGCCCGCAGAGGTCACGCGTCAGGTTATAGTATTCATTCGGTACGACCGAGCCCTTGTTCGTGACCTGCCTGACCTTGAGGTAGCGGGGCATCGTGACCTGCTCCGGATGCGGATAGGGATACAAAGGCACCTCGCCGAGAATCGGGAAATCAAAGCTCTGCCTCAATGCAATCCCGCTCGGCTCGAAGTACTTTACATACTTGAGTTCGCCGTCAAGGAACATGGGACAGTCTATGGTCATGCAATGGAAGCGGTGTCCTATGACGCCTTCACCTTCGAAAGGCTCTCCGCCGTGCGCATGGAATATATCAATGGACTGCGTCTCGTCGAGCATCTCGTAGGCCAGCTTGCCGATAATATTTGTAGCTCCCGGGGAATTGCCCATCCCTATGAGAGCGAGTATGCCGGCATCCTTGGCCATTTTATCCCAGTCGAGGATTTCCAGGGTGACGTCAACATCGTCGCATATATCCAGGTAATCTATTTTTTCCTCTATCACCACGGAAAGAATCTGTTTGACCGTTTTGTAGAATGGCCCCACACAGTTAAGGACTATGTCGGCGCCCTTTATTGCAGCCCTGATGCTCGCAGAATCGTCTGCATCAAACATCACAGTGCTGACTTTAGGCCCGATAGAAGCAGCTATCTCATTAGCCCTTTTCAGATTGATATCCGCAATGACAATCTCAGAAAAAGTATCCTGCCTTGCAAGAGTTTTCACAGCAATAGTACCTACTGCACCGCAACCACCTAATACTACAACCTTGGCCATGACCTGTCCCCCTTAATATTATTGTTATCATGTTAAATTTAACTTAGTTAATGCAGCGTGTCAAAAAGATTTTTTTAATTGATATTAAGCTTCAAAAGGAATGCGTCAATAAGGCTGTTGTAGATATCTTCCGGGTTGACTGTGGTATAGTTTATTATCTTGCTGTTATAAAGAGATACCATGCCGTGAAGCATGCTCCACACACCGATAAGATTCAACCGGACGCTTTCGTCGACATCTTTTTTCTCGGTGAAAACAGCTATTTCCTTCATAACAAAGTCCACGATCTGCATTGATATCCTGTATTCAACCTCAGAAAGCTTTTCCAATGCAGTACCTATATAGTCATTATATTTCGGAGTCGGGTATGTGAACATGATATTATAATAGCCGCTGTACCTTAAACCGAATGAAAGATAAGCCTTTGCAAGCTGTTTCACACGCTCTCTTGGCTCTTTATATTTGATAATTACATCCTGCAGAATATTGTTGAGCATATTGAATCCCCTGATTACCAGGTGGATGTATATCTCATCCTTGCTTTTATAATAGTTGTATATATTCGGCGCAGTCATGTTGAGCTTTGATGCAAGCCTTCTCATGGTAAGATTACCGTAGCCCTCACTCACAATTATATCCAGAGCTACGTCGAGTATCCGCCCCTTGATGCCCTCGATTTCCTTGAATTCCCTGGGTTTTTTCATTTCATCCTTTTACGGCTCCAGGCTGTCAAGAAGTTCTATATAATCCTGCCATGGGCTTGCGCCCATTTCCAGCAGCTGCCCGTATAATGCTGGTGAATAATGGTGATACGCCCCCCATATATTATGATATATAGTCATTCCGGTTGTCCGGGGATAATTATAATTCCTGGCATAAACAACCATATCGTCATAAACTGATAATAACTGACTTGCCTTTGCCCTTACTATTGCGGGCAGATTTCCTTCAGAAATAATATTGCTCAGATAATTGCCGAAATCTATATAATAGAAGTCGTCGTAGCTGCTTGCATAGTCTTCCATCATGGAATAACTGTTATCTGCTGCACTATTATAATATACGGCATTTGCAGGGTTCAGACTGATATCGGTAATTGCATCGGTAGCGTAGGAACCTATTGCCGAATACATGTCAGCCATTTTTGATACATCAATCAGCGATATGGTAAAATCAGCCCTGAGGCTGGCCATCGAACCACCCGCAAGCACCTCATAGGCATTATCACAAACAGTCTTCCCAAGTGCCTCCTCGGTTATATCCGGGTTTGTCGTTATGGATTCCATTCCCTGATATGAAAACAATGCAGCCGGGAAAAGCTCTTCCGAGAATAGCATATAATCAACGCTATCTGATAATTCATACGCCAGTTCAACCCCGCCCATCAAACATGCAAACGGGTAGAAAATGCTGATATTCTTTCCCGTCATAAGTTTGAGATGATCACACAGCAATCCCACTTCATAATGCGTGAGTGAATCCCTGTCTGTTTCATCAATTCCTATAGCAAGCAACCTTCCATCTTGTGTAGTGTCGTCAAATCCTCCTCCATGATTGAATATCGAATATATATATCGCTCGGAAGGATATCGTGCAGTAGCCCAATCAAGGAATGTCTTATTGTCATCAACAGAGCCGGAATTGATCTCGCTTAACGAAACCACCTTATCAGAAACGAATGCTCCACCCGAGAGATAGTAGTATCCATCAGAAAAATCAGTATCGTTGTTATATGAATCCATCATGACAATGATCTGGATGACATTGTCAGTATCTGCAGCCTTGATCTCTTCAAGGGTATTCAGGTACTGAGTGACGATGCCCGTCTGCTCTTCAAATTCATAATCGATGTTATTGTCGACTGCGAAATGCGCGATCAATGTCCACTTGTATGGAGTATCGTCAATTTTCAATGTATAGTTCTTTTCTGTTTTGTATTTACTGGATTTGAATATCTTGTCTTCCACCTTTACCGTAATCGGATAATCACCGGTGCCTGACAATACTGTTCCCTGAATCGTGCCATCAGTCGCTATGGTGACACCGGAAGGCAGTGCCCCCGATGCCAGAGAGAAAGTATACTTGCCTGACCCGCCTTCGGCTGTAATCTTATAATGATATATTCCGCCTGACTTGCCCGGCCTTACAGCATTATCGGTTATAGTTACAGGCAGACATCCGGCCAACAATGAACATGCAAGAATGAATACTCCCAGTGTTCTGATAGAAACAGGTTTGGACGAAAAATCTATTTTCATGTAACCTCCGCACTGCAATATTATCTTTTCATTCGGTAAAAAATATATTTATAATTAAAATAATACAATAAAATTTACAGGAAAGCAAAATCCACGAGATTTAGGAATCCTCATGCCCAAGGAAAATACACATATTTTTTTTGCATACGAAATTCTTTCCTGTCTTGTTGATAAAGAAATGGTGAACCTGGTATCGACACATATCAATGATTACATACTCGGAAGTATAACCCCGGATACATTCTTTTACAGCAATTGCCCTGAAGTGAAAGACATTTCCGAACATATCCATGGTAAAGACGGCACCCCGACCAATGAACTCATTTTTTCCTGCCTGGACAGTATGGAAAATCCCAGGGATATGGCTTTTCTGCTTGGATTCGTAACACACTGCGCCCTGGACATAACAACACACCCTTCAATATATTATCTGACAGGCAATTATTATGACAAAGATCCAGCCCGGATGTCCCTTTCAAGATACAATCATTCCCTTTTCGAAACCGGTCTGGATATAAAAATCGGCAACAGCTTGAGGATTCACAAACTGCTCAAACCCTCCAGCATGAAAGGCCTTGTTTTCAGGCGCATCGTTTCAGACCGATTCAAAGTAGATAGTTCGCTCCTGGATAAAACTCTCAAAAAACAGCTTTTTTTGAATATGCTGTTCAATTCGGGAGAAGCACATAAGATTTTCAAACCTGCCATCAAGGCAGGTATTTTGGGCGATACGTTTATCTTGGGCCTGTTCTACAGGGAGGCGGCTCATACATGGCAGAATATATCCGACGGATATGAAATAAGGGATATTATAACCGGAGAAAAGAAGTATGTTACCCTGAAAGGGCTTTTTAATGATGCTTTTGAAAAAGCGCAAATAATGATGAATGCTGTCTTCGTCTTTTACAAAGGGTTTATTTCAAGAAAAGACCTTAAGGAAGCGATCCCCGGAGAGAATCTCAGTACAGGAAAGATTGGAGTAGATATTTCCGATATTACTTATACCTTACATGACGAAGGCGTCTGAGGTTTTTTCTTTTTTCAGTTCATCAAGATGACGGTTATAGCTTGCCTCGAAAAAGTTCTTCTGCCTGATATGCTCTATTACATACTCCCTGATTGTCGGGCTCCAGTCGTCAAGATATTCCATATAGTCACGGCAGACAGAATGAAGTGAATTAAGTTCAAGGACCTTAATCTCCCTGAGTACCAGAAGGTTTTTTGACGGTATCACAACTTTCATCCATTTGTCTTTAAGCCTCTCTACCTTTTCATCAAGCAGCTTGATATCATTGTTAGCTTTCTTGATGTCAGTTTTTACAGTCTTGTTCTTCGCATTCTTCTTTTTGTAAATCATGCCCATAAGGTTATTCAACCTGTAAAGGTCTTCGGTTAGCTCTGCCTCAGGTTTTGAAAGGTCGTCAAGGTCTTTGAAAAACTTTGCCTTATCTTCGTTGCTTCTATTATATTCCTGCTCGGTCAGATAGCTTTCGTCAACACTGATAATTTCTGAAAGCGGAATGTCACGGTTTTCACATGTATGGAACGTATTATCGGTTATCCAGTAGCATCCCGTTTTGATTTTTTCCTTTGGAGTGTTTACAAGATAATATCCGAAAACCGGTAAGGTATTTAAGAAAAAGAAAAGACCTGCAACTGCTAACCCGATGGTTATCTTAAAACAATGCCCAGGTCCTTGAGAAGTGCTTGTATTATCATATCCTGCCATTTGTTT
>CAYNVT010000148.1:0-6743 GCA_964400685.1 uncultured Bacteriovoracaceae bacterium
AGATGTGGGAGATGTTCAGACGTAAGATTGCTGATGAAAGCCTCAGGCAGACTAATGAGTATCTTGAAAATCTCTTCAATTATGCAAATGCCCCCATCATTGTGTGGAACCCGGAATTCAGAATTACTAGGTTCAATAAGGCTTCTGAAAATCTCACCGGGAGAAAATCAGCGGATGTAATAGGAAAATCCATAGAGACCCTGTTTTCAAGTGAGCTGATTGAAAAAACCATGGATCTTATCAGAAAAACCTTTAGCGGCGAAAGATGGGAAGCGGTCGAAATCCCCATATCACGCACAGACGGGTCTGTCCGCACGGTGTTATGGAACTCGGCGACAATATATGACAAGGATGGGAAAACGCCTATTGCAGCAATTGCACAGGGACAGGACGTAACCGAAAGCAAGGACGCTGAAGCCGAAAGGCTCGATCTTCAGAAGCAGCTCTTCAAGGCTCAGAAGCTGGAGAGTATAGGTATCCTGGCCGGCGGTGTCGCCCATGATTTCAATAACATGCTTATGGTGATCATGGGGAGCCTTGAGCTTACCATGCTTGGACTGCCGCAGGGGTCCAATCTGATTTCCAATATAAAGCGCGCCATTGAAACCTGTACCAAAGCAGCTGACCTGACCAGACAGCTGCTGGCTTATTCCGGACAGGGCAAATACATGGTGGAAAAAATATCTTTGAGCAATGTGGTTAAAGACAACATTTCTCTTTTTGAATCATCCATACCAAGGAATATCAGGATGATTTCAAAACTCGACAAGAACCTGCCTTTGATAGAGGCTGACAGGACACAGGTTCAGCAGGTTATAATGAACCTTATTCTGAATGCAGCGGAAGCGATAGGTGATAATAACGGTACGGTCACCCTTGCAAGCGGGGCAATGCGCTATGATGAAAAAATGCTGAAAAACAGCGTCTTTGATGAAAAACCAAAGCCGGGTGTTTATGTGTTTTTTGAGGTGACTGATACGGGCTGCGGCATGGATGAGAAAACAAAAGAGAAGATGTTCGAGCCTTTCTTCTCAACCAAATTTACTGGCCGGGGGCTTGGCCTGGCGGCTATACATGGAATACTTAGGAATCATGGCGGGAATATCTTTGTCCAGAGCGCCCTTGGCGTCGGCTCAACCATCCGGGTGCTGTTTCCGGCTGCACGCCAGGTAGAGGAGGAAGCAGTTGAACAGCCCGGTGTTTCTTCCGGGAGAAAAGGTGTATCAGGAACAATTCTGCTGGTTGATGATGAAGAGAATGTCCGTTATATCACCTCCGAATTCCTTAATCAGCTTGGATTTGAAGTGCTTGTGGCAAAAGGCGGCGAAGAGGCCCTTAACATATATCAGCAGAACAGAAATGTAATCGATATTGTCCTGCTTGACTATCTGATGCCCGACCTTGATGGCGTAGCGACATTTGATGGGCTTAAAAAAATGAGGCCTGACTGCAGGGTGATTCTCTCTAGCGGATACAGTGAGGAAGAGGCCACCAGACGTTTTGACGGCAAAGGACTCTCAGGCTTCATCCAGAAGCCGTATAAAATAGACAAACTCAGGGTGATAGTTGAGAAAGCCATGAAATAAGCGGGCAGCTTTCCGGGTGGTCCGTGTCCCGACAGTAATATAAATTTTAGACAGCCTTCAGATTTTGTGTACACAAATGATATCTGTAATCCTTTACCTCTTCACGATATTAGATGTCTGCAAATATAGCTGAAACACGACTTGAAAAATGGTATATGTATTGAGTTCAGGCCAAAGGAAAAAAGAAATTTCAAGGAGAATAACATGTCCAAATCAGAAGATGCTTTAAAAGAGGCTTTTGCAGGAGAATCACAGGCAAACCGGAAATATCTGGCTTTTGCGGTCAAGGCCGATCAGGAAGGATTCCCCCAGGCGGCAAAATTGTTCCGGGCTGCGGCTGAAGCGGAAACAGTTCATGCCCATGCCCATTTGCGGGCATTGAAAGGAATTCGATCTACAAAGGAAAATCTGCAGGAGGCAATAGCCGGAGAAACTCATGAATTTAAAAGCATGTATCCGGGTATGATTGAAACGGCCAAGCTTGAAGGCAATAAAGAGGCGGAACGGTCTTTTAATTTTGCCAATGAAGTTGAGAAAATTCATGCCCGTCTCTATCAGCTGGTCCTTGATAATCTGGAAGGTGCAAATGAATCTTACAGCTATTATGTATGTCCGGTATGCGGATATACTTCAGAGAAGGAAGCGCCAGAGACCTGTCCTGTATGCGGTGCCAAGGGTAAGATGTTTAGAAGAGTAGATTGAGATGGTGTAAACCCTATCGATCAAAGGGCCTAAACCGTTGATTTGATTATGCTTTAAAAATAAGGAATTGTTGCGAGGCCTCAGCGGGTTTCACTGCCTGGGCTGTAATATCATTTTGCAGTGATGAAGCTGAAGTTATACTATACCTTCACATCGAGCAGTTTCGCGGCGTAGTTCACCATACTAAGATCTTCATCCTGCGTGACTTTTTCGATGCCGTCCTCACGGTCCATCTGGCCGGAGCGGACGATGCCCGCTATTTCCCAGGCATATGGATGGAAGCCGAAGCGCTTACGGTGCACATAATTGGCGAGCGCATTCAAGAGACAGTTTGAAGAGTTGGGGTCGGTATCCAGAGGCTTCACCCAGCCCATGTCCGTTATGATCTCTACAATCCTGTCCTCGTTATAGTCCATGAATGCTAGCGGGTGTATATTTATGGGCCATCTCGATGCATCCGCATTCAGGTCTTCATCCGTAAGGAAATACTTGCCAAGTTCAGGTCCAATCGATGCAATCAGCGGGTCCCTCACCGTTCGCTGGGTTATGCGCTGAAGCCTGGGATTTGTCTTCATGATTGCTGAAGATATGGGCGCCTGACCGGGCGACCAGCCATAGGCGACAAGAGGGATGCCGTAGGCGATTGCGGTTTTTAATATCATAGCCTTGACCATGCCGATGCAGGTAGTGCATATCGAGCTTGCCCTGTCGAGCGTCTTGGGGCTGTAGATGTCCTTGCCTGCTGCAAGCGCGAAGGCCTTTTTCATGAGAGGAAAGGGCGGCCTTATGAAGACCGATGTCGCTCCCAGCCTGTCCGTCATGAGAACGATATTCTTCTTTGCCTGTTCGGAAACAAAACCGTTGTCGAAAGTGAATGCCAGGATGTTCATTTTGTATTTCTGTGCAAGCACCATCATCGTGTATGTGGAATCCTTGCCGCCGGAATATGCCAGCAGGATATCGAAGACTGCCTTGCCCTTCATTTCATCAAGGAGTTGTTCGAACTTTTTCAAATGCTCCAGTTTTTCTTCCTGTGTGGGCAGGGGCGTATGGTTGCAGTAGTTGCAGACACCTCCATCATCAAAAGCTATGCCCGGAAATGTATCTCCCAGAACGCATTTTGAGCATGTATTCATTTCTTTAAAGCCTCCTTGTCTATCTTTCCCGAAGGTTTTTTCGGCAGGCCCTTGAGAATGTTCCATTATCTAGGCTGCTTGTGTGCAGCGAGCCTGCTTCTTACATGTGAGGCAAGCTCCTCGAGGTTGAACGTATTCGCATCGACCGGCACAATATAAGCTATGGGGACTTCACCGAGCAGTTCATCGGGCTTCCCTATTACGGCGGCCTCATGGATGTGCGGCGATTCGATTATGGTATCCTCGATCTCTTTTGGCGAAACCCGTTCGCCGCCGATCTTCAGCATCTGCTTCTTCCTGCCTGTCAGGAAGAAGAATCCCTCGTCATCCATATAGCCCAGGTCGCCTGTAACAAGGCCCCAGTTTTTGATCGCCTTTGCGGTTTCCCTTGCGTCATGCCAGTATCCCTTCATGATATTGGGGCCTTTTGCGCAGATGTTGCCTTCGATATAAGGCGCCATTTCGTTGCCCTGATCATCCCTGACCGAAAGTTCGACATCAGGGATGGGTATGCCTATTGAACCAAGCTTATCCTTAAGCCTTTCGGGTGGCAGATATGATATGCGGGCCGATGCCTCGGTAGCGCCGTACATTACATAGAGCCTTGCCTGTTTCAGTACTTCGAGAAGCCTCTTGGTCAGCGCAGGCGCCATCGCTCCTCCCGCCTGTGTGACTATTCTGAGGTTGGGTATGTCTGTCTTTGAAAATATCGAGCGGTTGAGCAGGATTGCGAATGTGGAAGGCACGCCTGCAAAAAGCGTAACCTCTTTTTTTACCATCTCATCGATTACCGAGTTGGGGAAAGCGAAGCGGTTATTTATTACGATTGAACCTCCCGAGCGGAAATGCGTATTGAGAACGGTTTTGCCGTAGACATAATAAAAAGGGAGTATGGACATGGCCCTGTCATAGGGTGTCAGCCCGAGATAGGTCACTATGGATTTTGTGTTTGAGACAAGGTTGCCATGCGTGAGCATGACGCCTTTGGGCTTGCCTGTACTGCCTGAGGTATAGACGATTGCCGCAAGATCCTTTGGTTTTATATCTTTTGCAGGCCTTGTATCAGGCATGGTATCGGCGTCGGAGAACTTTATGTAATCGCCTTTCGGATTATCAAAATCCATGTCCGGCCCGATGATCGTTTTGCATGATATGCCCGATAGCCTGGGTGCGGTCGCCTTTGAGAGCATACAGAACTTTGCCCCTGAATTTTCCAGATAATACTCGATCTCGGGTTTTGCGGAGCGGTCATGAACCTCAACACTTACGCCGCCTGCCTTTAAGACGCCGTAATATGAGGCGATGGAATCGATGGAATTCTCAATGACGACAAGAACCCTGTCACCAGTCTTCAGCCCTTTTCCAATAAGCAGGCTGGCAATTCTGTTGGCTTTCGTTTCAATATCCGTATAGGTCGCGGTTTCACCGCCATGCAGCACGGCGGTCTTTTGTGGCTGTCTGTCCGCCTGAACTTCAAGATGGTGGTGAACCAGCGTGAACACTACTGAACGCCTTTTGTCTTAAGGAAGCCGATTATGTTTTCAATCGTCTCAAGGTTTTCCGGGACAAGTTCTTCATCCTCTATCTTGATTGAATACCGGGACTCAAGGAATTCAACAAGTTCGAGCACCCCAGTCGAGTCCATAACGCCTGAATCTATTAATGAAATTTTATCATCAAGCACGACATCACTGCGCCCCATGATGAAGTTCTCGCGTATAAAATTCATAACCGTTTCTTTTACAGAACTGGATGAAGGCATGTTTCCTCCTAAACATGATTATGTAGAAATATATCGGCAATTCATCAACAACTGATAAGGGGTTCCTGAAGTTATTTGAAGTTATGCCGCTTCATGCTATGATTTGTCAAGAATTTATCGGCTTTATTATATTGATATGGAGGACAGGAGTATCATGGAAGAGAATTCCGGGAAATCGAACAAGGGCTTCTGGTTGAGGGCTATTGCAGCTCTTCTCGATTATTGTGTGTTTTATGCCGCATTTATTTTTATCATTATGGGTATTTTCATTGCAGCAACCGGCATAAAGAATTTCCCCGGGATATTTTTGAAATCACCAATAAGCAATCCGCTCCTGCTCTTTATGTGTTTGTTCATAATCCCTGCCGGGATATTTTCAGTTGTCTTCTGGGCAGTGTTTTCGGCAACTCCCGGAAAGATGATTGTAAAGGCGAAGATCGTCGATGCTGCAACAGGTTTGAAGCCTTCAACTGCAAAACTGATTATAAGATATCTGGCGTATATTCTTTCGGCTTTTCCACTGGGACTGGGATTTATATGGATTGCATTCGACTCCAGAAAACAGGGCTGGCATGACAAGCTTGCCAATACTATCGTTGTTGATAAAAAAAGCATGCCGGAAACAGCTTCATATCTGACAGTTCCAACCACCAGAGAGACTAATATTTTTAAGGCGGTCTTTACGCTTGCCTGCCTTCTATTTTTAATCGTCGTACCATTTGGCGTTAAATTTATATTCTTTGATGATTCGCTTTCACCTGAAATAAAAGCATGGATGGCTGATGAAAATATCAGGTGCAATGAGGATAAGAACGCCTTCTACTTCATGACGGGAATAATGGTAAGAGAAAATGGAGACCCTTATGAAACCGGTAAGAATCAGGCTCAAAAATATCAGAAGGCTCTGAATGAACACAAAGACAGAGACTACTTCGATGAACTTAATTTGAAAGAATCCGAAAAGATACAGCTGGGAAATGATATAAAGAACATATGTGATCCATTGGAAAACGAATGCATCAAAACCTATTGCAGTACGAATTATGAAAAGATGCTGCCCGGTAACAGCTATACCTCACTAATGAAAAGGTATGACAGACTCCATGATTATACCTGTTTTCAGACAACTTTAAAGCCGAACATGCTGCCACCGGTTATTAACCTTGGAAACTTGAGAATAATGCATTGTCTGAAACTGGCATCGATTGCTGAAGCTTATGTAAAGGGTGACAAGGAAGGAGCAATCGCACGGCTTGAAAGGGATATGCAATTTTACCGCACGATGCTTGCCCAGGCTGATACGCTGATCGCCAAACTTGCTTTTGTTACATGGCTTAAAAGAGACATTCATTTTTATTCACAGCTTTTGGACACCGACAAGGATATGTCTGAGATGCTCAATAAGTTTGGAGAAAAAATAATCCCTCTGAACCTTCAGGAGAGGTCATTGAGGCTGGCCTTTAAATATGAGATCAAAGCAGACGTTAATACTGTGCTAACATCTCCTGCATATGCGTTCAGCAAATATAAAGATGACAAAGATCCCGGGAAGAAAAA
>CAYNVT010000148.1:6764-9746 GCA_964400685.1 uncultured Bacteriovoracaceae bacterium
CTTTTAGAAAATGCCGTAGGGGACATTTTTGCGCAAAGGGCTCTAAAACAGGAAAAGAAGTCCATGATCTGGCTTTTCAAGGAAAACGCCACGATAAAGAGTTATTATAAAATATATGACTGCAACAGTAAGGTGAGCGAGATGGAGACCGGGGATTTTCTCTCCAATAAAGGCGAATGCGGAAACAACCTTATAAGTTGCTGTGATTATATTCACAATTACGTCGGGACTATTCTGGCTTCCTTAGCGACACCTGAATATTTCGATTATGAACTCAGATTTCATGACGCTGACGGTCTCATCAGGCTCGTTCAGCTTAAAAGGCTTATACGATTGAAAAAAATACCGTCAGACAAAATTGAACAGTTTCTAAAAGACAATTCCAGGGAATATGGCGATCCTTATTCCGGTCAGCCCATGAAATGGGATGCGAAAAGAAAGGTTATTTCATTTAAGCCCTTCAATGAAAAAAGCAGGCTGTTTGATTATGAGATCGCAATTCCGGATATAAACAAGGAATTGCCACAACCCGCTTCAAAACTAAAATGATGTCTTGAAATCCCGGCAGGGGTTATCCCGTCAGAATCACGAAGAGCCTGCCCGGGCCGTGCATGCCCTTAAATGGTGTTGCCTGTATGTCAGCAGTCGAACTCGGGCCCGTGATCAGGATAAGCTCGCTGGGCATGGTCTCGATGCTGCCAGTTGCGGTTTCATAGGTCGTATAAAGCCTGTTCAGTGGAACAACGGCTATATGAACAGGGGGTGCAATGGAAACAAGGCGCGGCATGTCCGGGCCTGCTGCAATCCCTATGGTCCCGGACTCGGCTACTGCAAACGCCGCACCGGTGATGCCCGCATCCACAGAAAAGGCCTTGTCTTTAAGTGCATTCCTTTCTCGAAGATTTTCCGATGAAAAAATCTTGATCCCTGCCGATATCCCCCACTCATGCAACCCGAGCATTTTAATCATATCGTCATTCGATGCAATCAAGGATCTGATGCCTTCCGCTTTTAATATTTCGGAAAGTATGCGTCTGGCTTGAGTGATATCTGAAGCCCTGTACATTATACCTGACTGAGATGTCATTTTGTTTGAAAAGCGCTCAACCAGAGCCTCTCTGTCTAAGGAGATTTCATTAAGCGGCGGCGTCTGTAGTCTGGGAGCAGAGGCTTCCTTAGGTGATGACTTGAGGACATTCAGTATACTATTTCTGGCCGTCTGCATTATATACCTTTCCTGTTCAGGCTTTTCCACAGTTCATGAAAAGTCTTATCCGCAATCTCCGGCAGGTCCCTGTTTGCGAACCAGCCGTTAGCCATGCTACCTATGCTGCTCACATAGCCGTCCCGGGTGTTTCTGTTTAATATGGCCCGGGCAGTTTTTATCCCGAGGCTCCAGGCAAGGCTGCTCTGCATCGCAGTCGCGGCTGATGCATAAAGCGCCTTTTCTTTTGGCTGTGCATTTCCGGCTATTATTGAGCGGTAATACAGGAACAGCCTTGGGTGGTCTATCCCGGCGGGGCATGCATCCCGGCATGCGCCGCACAGCGTGCATGCGCTGAAAAGGTCCTTTGTCTGATCTAACCCGAGAAGGAGAGGGTTCAGCATCTGGCCCATGGGGCCAGAATATGCGAATCCGTAAGGATAACCCCCGATCTTGGAATATACAGGGCAGATATTCAGGCACGCACCGCATCGTATGCATTTAAGGGCCTGTCTTGTGCGGGTGTCCCGGTAGATTTGAGACCTGCCGTTGTCGAGAATAATAATATGCAGCTCTTTGGGCCCGTCTGTTTCATCCTGTTTTACCGGGCCGGTATCGATTGTGACATACCCAGAAATCTCCTGCCCCACGCAATGCCTGCAAAGAATTCTCAGAATATGGAGCGCATCGTTCATATCCGGCACGACCTTTTCCAGGCTCATCATGGCAACAAGGGTTTCAGGGCTGCTCTTTGTGAGGCGTATGTTGCCCTCGTTTTCCACATTGATGATTGCCCCGTTCGATGCGACCGCCATGTTGACTCCGACAACGCCCACTTTGACGGACTTGAACCTGTCCCTTAAATATGCCCGGACAGCCTTGCCCAGGGCCACGGCATCCATTGTAGGCTCGCTGATAATGCCATTTTCAAGGAAGACTTCGCTTATCTCGGCTGCAGGTATATTGATCGCCGGCCCCACTATGTGAAAGGGCGGCTTTTTAAGCTGCTGGGTTATGAACTCTCCCAGGTCGGTCTCGAACGCTTTGATTCCGCCTTCGGCAAGTGCGCTGTTTAGGCCGGTTTCTTCGGTGATCATGGATTTGCCTTTTGTGATAAACGTGGCACCCTTTTCCCTGCACAGGTTCAGGATATATTCATTTGCGGCAGCGGCGTCTGTTGCCCAGAAGACTTTTGCGCCGCTTGCCAGTGCATTCGCCTCGAATTCTTCAAGCAGCCCGGGCAGCCTTGCGACCGATTCCTGTCTGATCGCCCTGCTCAGTTCGACGGCAGCGGCAGGGTCAGGAAAGCTCGCCATTGATATCTGCTTCATGACGGCAAACCCGGGCGGCAGAACTGAAAGGAAAGCCTGGCTCAGAGGATTGGCCATCTCTTTCCTTGCAGTTTCCATAAATGTGCCTGCGTATTTTACCATTAAATCGCCTCCTGGGATGCCAGAAGATTAGCGATGTGCATGGCCTTTCTATCCGGGTGGTGCCTGTGCAGGTATCCCCTGATATTAAGGAGGCACCCAGGTTCGGACAGGATGATCGCGTCTGCGCCGGATGCGATGAAGCTGGTAACCTTGTCATGCACCAGGGCAACGGAAATTTCAGGGTAATTGTTGGAAAACTCTCCGCCGAAGCCGCAGCAGGAATCGGCCCCGGCAAGAGGTACAATTTGCGAGCCTTTCACGTTTGAGATGAGTTCTTTTGCATATCCGGTAATGCCAAGTCCCCTGAGCAGGTGGCAGGATTCATGGTAGGCGAGTCTGCCGTTG
>CAYNVT010000149.1:0-9683 GCA_964400685.1 uncultured Bacteriovoracaceae bacterium
CCACGGACAAGCATCTGTCTGAAATCAGTCTCGCTGATCTTGAATGCCTTGTTTTTTGATCCCACACCTGAAGGCACGGAGTTGAACAGTGCGGCAACAAGGCGCTCTATTACCGGCGAAACCTGTTCATGTGTCAGGCTTGTTTTCAGGCAGCGTATACCGCAGTTGATGTCATATCCCACGCCTCCGGGAGAGATGACGCCGTCTTTCATTGAAAATGCTGCAACTCCTCCGATGGGAAAACCATATCCCCAGTGAATGTCCGGCATTGCCATGGAAGGCCCTACAATACCGGGAAGGCATGCTACATTTGCCACCTGGTTTACGGCCTGATCATTCAGCAGATAATTTTCAATTTCACTGTTTGCATATATTATCCCATAGGTGCGCATTTCTCCGTGCTTTTCAATTTTAAGCCGGAAAGGGTCAATGCGAACTGTTCTTATGTCTTTCATAACAGGGATTATACATCAAAAATGATGGTTGTCTCGTATCCGCTGTGTTTTCTGATTATGTCCAGATTATGATAGGTGGCTGCCTTGATATTCACTTTAAGAGGTTTGCTGCCGAGAGTACCATTTACGGATACCCTTATATTGGTTTTAGAAAAGCTTACCATGTCCAGTTCTGAAACGCGGAAATCCCGTGTCTGAATTTCAAAGAGAAGCTCGTTAAGAAATAAAACGAGCAGGTCTTCGTAATCATAGCCATTGGCATCTATCGTGATTGTCTTTTCTGATGAAATTGAGTCCGCCCCGATCTCAATTACAAGCGCCCTGGCCGCTTCAAGAAAAAGATCCGATATGCTCGCGCCTGTTATCTTCAAGCCGATATCGGCGGTATGGTCTATAACTGTATAGGGCATGTAACATTAATCGGTATTTATGCTGGGAAGAATTAAAGGTCTTTCAGTATTGTCTTCAGTTCCTCAAGGGCCCTTCTCCTGTGGCTGATCTTGTTTTTCTCCTCTTGAGGAAGTTCGGCGAATGTCAGTCCTGACGAGGGATCAAGAAAAACGGGGTCGTAACCGAAGCCGCCTGTCCCTGAAGGAGAGTCTGTTATAATGCCCGGGCATTCTCCGCTGGCTGTTATTATTCGCCCGTCAGCAAGGGCAAGGGCAAGGACACAGACGAATTTCGCTTTTCTGTTGTTTTCTCCTGACATGAGACTCAGGAGCTTCATGATGTTTTTTTCATCGGTTGCACCGGCACCGGAAAACCGGGCCGAGATTACCCCCGGCATACCGCCGAGAGCATCGACGCACAGACCCGAATCATCCGCAAGGACGTTCATTCCCGATGCGTCTCTTAGAGCTATGGCTTTCTTTATGGCGTTTTCTTCAAAGGTAAGCCCATCTTCCAGGACTTCTGCTTTTATCCCTATTTCGTTTGGAGAGACGATTATAAGGTCTTTATTCTCAAGGATTTCACGGATTTCTCTGAGCTTTCCTTTGTTCCCTGTTGCAGCAAGTATTTTCATTTAAACAGGGCCGGTCCCTTACCTGAATGCAGCGACCTGCTTTTCCATGAGTTCACGGATACCTTTCTCAGCAAGGCCAAGCATTTCGAGGAGATCTTCTTTTGAAAAGGGCTGACCTTCGGCAGTACCCTGGACTTCGATGAGCTGCCCCTTGCCGGTCATGATGACGTTCATATCCACTTCCGCTTTTGAGTCCTCATTATAATTGAGATCGAGCACGGGTGTTCCGTCAAAAATCCCGACTGAGATGGCTGCAACCTGATCAATCATTGGATTGCGCGATATAAGTCCCTGCTTCATCATGGCCCTTACCGCATCATCAAGCGCAACCCAGGCACCGGTAATGGAGGCTGTTCTTGTCCCGCCGTCTGCCTGAAGGACATCGCAGTCTATCCATATGGTCTTCTCCCCGAGAAGTCTTGTATCTATGGCCGCCCTTAAGGATCTTCCGATGAGCCTCTGGATTTCATGAGTCCTTCCGCCTACTTTTCCGCGGGAAGATTCCCTCGTGCTCCTGGGGCTTGTCGAAGAGGGGAGCATTCCATATTCTGCGGTAACCCATCCGGTTCCTGTATTTTTTATGTGAGGCGGAACCTTTTCTTCCATATTTGCGGCGCATATGACCCTGGTATCACCCATCTCTATGAGGCATGAACCGAGGGCATGCTTGCTGTAGCCTCTGATAATACTGACCTGTCTTATCTGATCGGGTTCCCTGCCGTCATATCTTTTGGAGACCTTTGGAGTGGTTACACCTTTATTTTTCAGAATTTCTTCAATGGACGCCATAAGCCTCTTACCCCTTTGTTTGGTCTAAAGGTCATACTGTATAGATGCATGATGTGTCAACGGCCAGATAGCCGCTTGACACGTACAGGGTGCGCATGTAAACCCTTTATTCTGGAGGCTCGATTGAGATTTCTGAAATATTTATCATCCTTCATATTTATTCTTATCCTTTCAATACTGGTATTTTCCCCGTTTCTTATATTTAATACCTTCCTGCCTGACGAGGCCTGGTTCATAAGCGCAGCCGGGGAGATGAGCCGGAGCTTCAGCATGATCCCTAAGCTTGGCGGATATATCCTCGGAAACCAGAACCCCCTGGTGATCATGATCTATTCTCTGGCCGGTGGAGATTTATATGTTTCCAGAATAGGAACGGCGGTTCTTGGTCTCATTATGGGCGTTTCCGTAATGGTTTTTGCCGGATATATGTGGAATCTCAGAACCGGGGTTATCTCATCGATTTTCACTATTACAAGCCTTGGTATTATTTCGATATTCGGGAAGGCAGACCCTTCAGCCTTGCCGGTTATGACATCCGTGATATCTTTCATGATTTTTTCAGCCGTCTATCTGAGAAATCTCAGCAGGGTCGTATACATCCCGGCATATATTCTGGCGGTTGTTTCCATAATAACAGGCGGCCCTGTTTATCTGTTTTTCTTTCTCCTCTCTGGTATCCTGCTCATACTTTTCGACCTTTCTCCCGGAGAGCTTCTGAAGACAAAACCCGTTGCCGCGGGGATTCTTTTTGCAGGCGGTTTAATTGCAGTATGTGCCGTCTTCTGGTTTGCAGGCGGGTGGAATTACATGAAGGGTGCGATCTCCCAGGGAACGAACCTGGGTTTCTTCAATTCACTCTGGCTGGTTTTCAGTAATTGTCTTCCGTGGATATTTCTTCTTGTACCGGCCTGGATATATTCCGCCAGGCCTGCTGAATTCATTATGTGGAGAGACCTTCTGCCTGCAAAGATTGCATTTTCAGCATGTCTCGTCATTCTATGGCTGTCTGGCAAATGCCCTGAGAGCTTTTCAGTTCTTTCAGCACCTTTTGCATCAATTATGATTGCAAACTGGGTTTCCGGCGGTGGTAAAGCCTTTGATAAAGCAGGCAAAACCGGTATCGTCTCTTTTACTGCGACTGCCGTGCTGATCTTTCTGATCCCTGTTATTTATATTCTGAAGTTTCCGTTCAAATCACTTCACCCCGGTATTTTCGATGCCGGGATCATGCTGGCTCTTGTGGTCTGCTGTTCGATAGCCTTTTATGCGGCTTTGAGAAAACATTATAATGTTGCCATTGTTATTGTCGTGATAGCTGTTTCAGGCATGACATGGCTCAGGCCTTTTTATGAAACTAGGCTGAACAACCCGGCAGATATCCTGTCATATTGCGCGAATCAGAAGCCGCTTATGGTCTTTGATGACGACCTTGTGATGAGAGGAAATCTTTCGCCCGCCCGCCCCAGTGTAGTTGGAAAGTGCTTTGTTCCCGTAGGCGGTGAAGCATTCATAGCGGCATCAACCAGAGACGCGGAAAAACTCATGAAGGATATCAGAAAAAACATGTCGGCTGAACTCAAGTCAAGACTTGATCTTGACAGGGTCTATCTTCTCATAAGGGTCTTGCCGAAAAAGATCAGTCAGGGTTGAGGCTCTTGAGTCTTGACTTGATTCTGGTCCTGTATCCCGGGTTTTTAATCATGGGCAGAACGGAATTATAGGCACCAACTGCAATATCTTTCCTTCCCAGGCTTGTCGCTATTTCAGCAATCGAAACAAGAAATTCAGGCTGCCCCTTTGAAGATGCATACCCCCTTTCAAGCAGCATGTCCGACTGCGTCTTGTTGCCCAGCTTGCTTGACGCATATGAAAGCCTCGCAAGAACAAGCCCTTCATGACCGGAACTCTTAAGATTATAACCGGATTCGATAAGGTTCAAATAGATATTGCATGAGGTCTTCCAGTCGCCTTTCTGCCAGAAACAGTTGGCAAGACCCATCTTAGCCCTGTCCATATCAGGATTGAGTTTGAGCGCTTCTTTGTAGTTATGTATCGCATTGTCGTACTGGCCCATGAGCATTTGCGCAAGCGCCAGGTTGGAGATGGCGAAATAGTCATAAGGCAGGTTCCTTATCGCATTTACACAGAGCTGCTGGGCTGCCTCATATCTGCCCTGTCCAATATAAATTACCGAAAGGTTCACATTGGCAGAGTTGGAGTTAGGGAATCTCACGATGGTGTTTTCCCACAGCGTCTGTGAATTCCGCCATATGAAGGTCTGTCTGTGGGTCATATAAGAATATGCGGAAACTATCATGGCGAATAGGACAAAGGCGGCAAGCGCTGGAAGGTTCGGTGATAACTTCTTATAGTTCAAACGCTTATACCACAGGATGGCGAGGAGATATCCCAGCAGAACACACCAGCTGAGCGATGACAGAAATGCATACCTGTCGGCAAGGGTCTGTGAAATCGGGAATATGTGCGATACCGGCAGGATGAATATGTAGTACCATGCGATGGAGATGAAGGCGACATATTTTCTTCTTATAAGAGAGAAGACTGCCGAACCAATAAATACAAGGTTAAGAAAAACGAACGTCCATGAATGCCAGTCCTTTGGTGATGTGTATAGTTTAATCGGATAATCCGCCACGAAATCCACATTGAAGGCGATTAGCCTTATGTATTCGATGCATATCTGGGATACAGCCAGCATGTTTCTAGCGAACGTTCCTCCGTGATATGGCTTCACACCGCCCGAGGAGTGAATCATCTTCATAAACCAGAAGGTGAATGGCAATACGAACAGAAGGACGAGAGCAAAGAAAATTGCCCTTCTTTTCCAGAAGCCCCTTTCCGGGTCGTGCATTTGAATGGCAATGTCGACTATGAGCATGGCTGCAGGTATTGCTATGGCGGTCGGTTTTGAAAAGACAGCGAGCACCAGTGCTACAGCGCTTGCTGCGAAATATGCAGGATGTCCCCTTCTTGCCTTAACGAAAGCCCACATGCTGAGCATGGTAAATAATCCCAGCAGCGGCTCTTTTCTGGCATAGAGCCATGCCACAGTTTCGACATGCACCGGATGCACTGCAAATAATATTGTTGAAAGTGCTGAAGCGAGAAAGGCCGTTTTGTCATCTTTTCCCAGCGCCGAAAGCAGTTCATACAAGAACATGAAAACAGTGAGGCTCATAAAGAAATACAGCAGAATGCTGTGGATATGCATTGCCATGACAGGGTTCTGGGGCAGGAGTGCATAGTCGATTATATACGAAAAGTCGCGTACGGGCTGATATGTTCCCGTGTCAGTAATGGTAAAAATCCGTTTTATGTTCTCGATGTTAAGGGCATAATTCTGCGGGTTCTGGACCAGGGCCGGGTCGTCCCAGTTCGTAGGCTGGTTGTAAATTATATTGAAATAGAGCCCGAAAACAAGAATGCCAAGCAGAATTATAAAAGCGGTTCTTCTGTGCTTTATTCCCATTCTTTTTTGCTTTAGCATGCTGTACAGCTGTAAACAACCCTGATATACTTTGCAGCTATTCGGAGGAGTTATGTTCGTATCACAGCAGATGAAAGGCTATGCGGAAAAGTCGTCATGGATTAGGAAGATGTTTGAAGAGGGCGTCAGGCTCAAACAGGAATTCGGAACGAATAACGTCTTTGACTTCAGTCTCGGGAATCCGGACGTGCCGCCGAGGGAAGAGGTCCTGGCCGTGATTGAGCGTCTTGCCCGCGAAATGAGCCACGGCTATATGCACAATGCGGGCTATCCACAGGTGAGGCACTGCATTTCAGAGTTCGTACGCCGCGAATACGGCGTGAATATCTCGGGAGACGATATTCTCATGACCTGCGGCGCTGGCGGGGCTATGAATGTCGTGCTGCGTTCGATACTCAATCCCGATGATGAGGTGATAGCCCTTGCGCCTTATTTCGTGGAGTACAGATTCTATGTGGAGAACTTCGGGGGCAGACTCGTCGTCGTCAGGTGCGGTGATGACTTCATGCCTGATATTGAAAATATAAAAAATGCCATAACAGACAGGACAAAAGCGATAATAATCAACTCCCCGAACAATCCTTCGGGAAGGGTGTATCCCCAGTCCGTACTCGACGGGTTCAAGGGTCTTCTGGAAGAACACCCGCGCATACTGCTAGTCTCGGACGAGCCATACAGGCGCATCGTATTTGATGATATCAAACTCCCTTCCGTGTTGGCCACCGTACCGAATTCAGTGGTGGTGACCTCAGCTTCGAAAGACCTTTCGCTTCCCGGCCAGCGAATAGGATATATAGCGGTCAATCCGGCTATTCCGGAAAAGAAAGAACTTATCGATACGTTCATCATGGCGAACAGAATACTGGGCTTCGTGAACGCCCCCGCAATCATGCAGATGGTTATTGCAGAGTGTATCGATATGAACATTCATGTCGAGAACTACCAGAAGAGAAGGGACCTTATTACGGCTGTAATGGATGGTGCAGGCCTGACCTATGCCAGACCCGAAGGCGCATTTTATCTCTTTGTTAAATCGCCCATTAAGGACGATGTGGAATTCTGCAGGGCGCTTGCCGGTGAAAAAATACTCGCAGTCCCTGGAACTGGTTTCGGCTGGCCGGGATATGTACGCTTTGCTTACTGCACATCCGAGGATGCGATAACAGGCATGGCGCCGGGATTGTTGAATGTTGTAGGTAAGCTGAGGGGCTAGGCTGAATAAACGGTTTCAGGCGCTTTGGCCGATATCCTAAGCTGATTTATCCGTCTTCAGAATATTCATGGCTAAAAACATATCCAGTATAAATTTTCTGCTGAGGGCGTTCAGCCACAGGAATTACCGTCTGTTCTTTTCCGGTCAGGGGCTTTCGCTCATAGGCACATGGATGCAACAGATTGCCATGGGATGGCTTGTCTACCGCATTACGGATTCGACCTTTTATCTGGGGCTTATAGGTTTTACAGGCCAGGTGCCGATATTTCTTTTCGCATCGCTGGCAGGCGTATACGCCGACAGGCATAACCGCCGGAATATTCTCTTGATTACTCAGATCGTTTCCATGCTGCAATCGCTTGCACTTACCATACTGACTTTTTCCGGCATGGTGGGTGTCTGGCATCTGATTGCGCTGAGCATGGTGCTGGGAATCGCAAATGCCTTCGACATGCCGGCCAGGCAGTCGTTCGTCATCGACATAGTCGAGCATAAGGAAGACCTCGGCAATGCCATTGCCTTTAATTCATTCATGTTCAACGGTGCCCGCCTGATAGGACCTTCTATCGCAGGAGTTGTCATTGCATATGCAGGGGAGGGCATGTGCTTTCTTGTCAATACAATAAGCTTTCTGACGATAATCGCAGCCCTTCTGGCAATGAGGTTGCCAAGAAAAGAGAAAGCGGCCGAAAGCAAAAGCGTATTGAAAGGGCTTGTTGAAGGATATGTTTACTCCTTCAGACATATACCGATAAGAAATATCCTTCTTCATCTCTGTATCATGAGTTTCATAGGCATGCCCGCAACGGTCCTGATGCCTTATTTCGCACGTGACCAGCTTCACGGCGGACCGGGCACGCTGGGCCTTCTTTCATCCTTTTCAGGCCTTGGCGCACTGATCGGGGTTTTATACCTGGCGTCAAGGAAGAATACCCTTGGACTGACAAGGCTTATATCAGTAACATCGGCAGTATTCGGGATCGGCCTGGTTGGGTTTTCCTTTTCTGCATCTTATATCCTGTCCATGACGCTCGTTTTTTTCATGGGATTCGGGATGATGGTCCAGATGGCCTCCTGCAACACCATTCTTCAGACAATTGTCAAAGAAGAGATGAGGGGAAGGGTCATGAGCCTTTATGCAATGGCCATAGTCGGGATGGTACCTTTCGGTAGCCTTATTGTCGGCATGCTCTCATCGAAGTTCGGTTCGCCGCATACGGTTCTCATCTGCGGATTGTCTTGTGTCGCTGCATCTGCTGTTTTTTCATTCAGATCCGGGCAGAAAGAAATTCATCAATGACGGATTCATTTCCCTGGCATTATTTTGACCGTAACCGAATTCCCTACTGCATCGCGTATCAAAAGCATCTGATTTTTTGTATCCTGCTCTATCCTGCCTGATGACGCATCTACCAGGTATCCGGAAGGATACTGGATGCGAGGAACGTAAATCTCGGTCGGAGCCTTTATGTTATCATCTGGCCTGAAAGTGAAGGTGAAGACTTTCTTCTTCAGATCGAAATTCATTGACAAGGGTATGCCCGCTGTTTTGACGGCGTAAGGCCTGCAGAATCCTTCAACCGCCCTGCCTCCGGAATTAATATCGGACGGGTTGTCCTGCTGGTCGCGCGAGAATATCGAGTTGTCCTCCTCGTTCCAGTTGTCGCCGTGAAGGTTGTTGTTGTCAGCAGTGTATGTCCAGATTGTTGCGCTTGCGAGATTTGCATCCATAGCGCCGAAGTATGAATCGAGAGCCTGAATATGCTTTTTGTAGTTGCCCGTTCGATATGCTCTGCCATCATAGAGCTTGTACATCAGCCCGAATTCACCGATGAGCGTTGGAGCGCCTCTCAGATTCTTTCTGCTGAATTCTTTTATGTGTGCAATCTGTCTGATCATGGATCTGAGCACCCTCTTTTTGCCGATTACCAGCTTCTCCGTATACACGTCTCCGGTGAACCAAGGGCTGAACTTGTTGCGGTAGACCATGAGAACGTCGTACCAGTGGCTTGCGTTTACGATATCACTGGCATCATCCGGTCCCATATCCGGGAAGTCTTTGCCCGGGACCGCTTCTATAAATACGAATGCCCCGGGGCTTACGCTCCTTATTTCTCGAGCAAACCGGTTCACGAAGGGCTTGATAAAGTCATTTACAAAGCTCACCTTCCTGCCGTTTATCGTGTTGAAATAGTCGGGCTTCAGAATTTTAGGCCTGCCGTCAACAATGTCCCAGACGCCGTGCTCTTTCCATACACATTCAAAGCCGTCCTTCCAGAGCCTTTCACCTTTCGGATTGACCGTGACCCTGCCTATCTTCTTCGAGCCGGTTATGTGCATCCTGTATCTGTCGACTTTCTGGGGAATGCCGTCAGCGGCTGCCATGGATTGAAGCGGATTGGGCGCAGCCTCACCGATAAAGCGCATATCTTTAAGGCCGGAGAGGTCCTTGAACTCGATGTATCCGCACTGGGGTTCGTTGAGGCTCCCGTATCCCACGATATTCGGCAGGTCCTTCAGCCGTTCTGCGAGATGTTTTATTGCATTTATATAATGGCTCTGAAGGAATTCCTGAACGTTCACGCCTTCTATCATTCGCTTAGGCGCAAATGCGTTTCCGCCGAAAAAGAGCGTGAACATGGTGCATGTGCCGAACTTGTAGTTGTTGGTGTCCCATATCATGTGCGGGATGGG
>CAYNVT010000150.1:0-9638 GCA_964400685.1 uncultured Bacteriovoracaceae bacterium
CGGGCGCATCTTCGATGCGTCAATTTTCGTGTAGCGAAAATTTGTCGGCTGTGTCGGAATGCTCCTCGGTATACATAACTGAGTATGCCTGCGCCGCTTCCTCCTGGCCTCCTCGTTATTATCTTGAATGCAAATCGGAATAATCATTGTAGGCGGTGAAGAATGTTTGAGAAAAGATTGGTGGATTTTTCTCTCAACTTACCACTAGTAAATCACCACTTTCTTTAATGAAAATCATCGATATCCATACTCATGTTGGCGATCTGATAAACGGCTGGCCCCTTGATGAGGCTTACACCAAACCGGCATTAAGCCCGGGCATGATCGCCGAATGGACGGGTTACCGTACAAGCAAGCCACCTTTCGGCATGCGAACGATCACCAGATATCTCGAAGTTATTCACAACCATCAGCGCAACAACCTCGGCACGGAGAGTAACCTGGACTACTATGCCTCTCAGGCAGGTGTTACGCATTCTTTCGTTCTGCCCATAGAGCCGTTTGTAAAAACCGACGACATTATCGAAATGTGCAGATCGCGCAGAGATTCGGGGGGGAACGCGCCACGCTTTTTCCCCTTTGCTTCAATCGATCCGAGAGATCCCCTTAGGATTGAGAAACTTCACCGTTTCATGGAGTCCGGCTGCCTGGGGCTTAAGATTCACCCGATAATTCAGAATCTCCCTCTTACAGATCCTCTCTGGTTTGAAATAATTGAAGAGTACAGGCGCTATAAAAAACCAGTCATCATGCACTCCGGGGTCAGCCAGTATTACATCCCCAAATTCAGGCGGGCGCAGTACGGAGAAGTGAGTACATATGAAAAGCTTATTGAGGCGTTCCCCGACGTTCCTTTCATCTTCGGCCATATGGGCATGCTGCAGTTCGAACTCGTATGGGAGTTTGCCCTGAGGTATGAGAATGTGTATGCCGATGCAAGCTTCCAGTGCGCCAAAAACATAAGGGGGGCTTTCAACAGCATGGGACAGGAGAAGGTGCTTTACGCATCGGATTTCCCTTTTTCGCTGCCTCGATATGCGGTCCGGGTGGGAATGGCTGCGACAAAGGGCAGTTCAAACCTGCGTGAAAAGTTCTTTTATAAAAATACCCAGGCATTGTTGGGAGAATTGAACTGAACAGATAAAAGGGGCTTATATGTCCATATGGGTTTCAATTATTTTTATCACGATATTTGCTGTAGCGGTGAACCTGGGGGTAGTGTTCCAGAAGCAGGCGGCGGATACGCTGCCTCAACTCTCGCTTGGGAAAGGTTCGGGCAAAGTCATCCTCAAGTTTCTGACTTCTAAAAAATGGATGGCCGGGCTCATCATCAGCGGAATCGGCTGGGGGTTCTTCGTCTGGGCTCTCAACTTTACACCGATTTCACTTGCCCGCTCCATACAGGGCTCGGGTTTTGTGGTGCTGGCACTCTTTTCAATATTCTTCCTCAATCACCGCTTGAAGGCCTATGAATGGGCGGCAGTTGCCATCGTTACACTGGGCATTGTCGCCCTGGGAGTGAGCGAGCCTGCCCAGGAGCAGACTGTAAGCGTAATAACCCCGGCAAGATTTTTCACCGGGGTCGGCATATGCTGCCTGATCTGCCTGCTGGTTTACATGTCAAAGAAGGTCTGGAGCTTCGAAGTCGGGCTCCTCGTCATATTCAGCATCATTTCGGGCGCCTTTGCAGGGCTTGGCGATGTTTTCACCAAGGCCGTGGTCGTTGAGCTTGATAAGAGGGCCTATATCATTGCCTTCGGCATGATGTTTCCGCTTCTCATCTTTTTCTATATCTCACAGATATTCATTCTATCGAGCGCCTATCAGCATGGACGGGCCATTGTGGCCATCGCAGTCAATGACTTCTGCGCCCGGCTGGTCGCCATTTTTATCGGTATTTTTGCAATGGGGGAACTGCTTCCAGCTGACCCTGTCCACAGGTGGCTGAGACTTGCAGGTTTCATTATGGTGCTTTTCGGCACAATTCTTCTCGTTCGCTTTTCAGGAGAACAGATTGCAGCTGAAGAGACTATTGTAAAAAGAGGAACAGAGCCGTTTTAAATATAAAACAGGATGGAGTCAGATTAATATTCTGTTGATGCCAGACCCGGCTTCGGGTAAAATGGTCTGACCAAATCAAACCGCACCATGAATTGCTTTTTTACAATCTTATCAGGAGGATTTATGAAGCTATCCATAAAAACGGCATTGTCTTCAGTATTTTTCTTTTTCTTTTTATCGACCATGGCATATGCTGATGTTTCGCCAGGTGAAACTATCAATAAAACGAACTGGCAGAAAATTCAGGGTCTGGTCCCGGATTACATCCTCATGTGGGTAAAGAACGGCGATATGACCATGAAAATCGGCAAGCTCGATTATGATCCTTCCACATACTGGAGTGATGATGTTAAGGCGAACTGGAAATCAAACGCCGCACGCTACAGGGTAGATGAAAACAACGGGATAATAGATTTGAAAAACGGCGGCAAACCGGCACACGGCATAAAAGGGTTGCCGTTTCCGGAACCAGACGTGAAAGATCCGAAAATGCCCGTAATGCTCATGTGGAATAATATCTTCAGTGAATATTTCCTTCAGGGCAACACTCACAGCATGTTCTACTGGCTGACTTTCGGCAGGAACTCTACAAAAGGACCTGAAAAGATTCTGGCAATGGAAAACCTATCATACATAATGGACCCCTGGAGGCCGATATGCGACTATGCGCAGCTTTCGGTCTTTCGTCAGCCAATGAGCATGGCGGGAACCGGAACACTTGCCCTATATCCGCTGTATCCTCTTGATAACGGCAAGGGCCAGAGATTTGCCTATTCGACCGAAATGAGAAAAGAGCTCAGGCTGAGCACCAAACTATCCGGCTCGGACACCTATTTCGGCTTCGATGGCGCGCCTGACGACACATGGTCGGGCGGGCCCAAAACGGCTATGGATGAGGGCATATACAAATTAGTGCGTGAACAGGATGCCCTCGTGCCTTATTTTGTGGAAGGTCCCCTGAAGGTTTCATGGAAGGACAAGAACTTCCTGGGATGCGGAAATGCCGAAACCGGTTTCACAATCAAGATGGGATATAATACACCCGGATGGACAGGCGCCCCCTGGCATGTGACCAATGTAGTCTGGGTGAAGACGAAGGTTTGGGTAGTAACAAGCAAAAGCAAAAACCCGAACTATAAATACGGCGAGTGCGAGGGCTGGATCGAGAAGGGGACATTCCTTCATTTCTATAAGCGCATTGTCGACCCCAACGGCAAGCTCTGGAAGGGCTTCTATACTGTAGGTATGTTATTAGATTGCACGGACGGCAAATTTAAAATGCAGACCAGCGAAGGACAGGTGGTTGTAGATATGAGGCGTGATCATGGATCAACATACCCGAACACATACTATAAGGGCGGTTATCGAAAGATATTGATGAAGAACGCCGAGCCCACCCTCTTTACGGCTGGAGGGTTCAAGCAGTTCTATAAATAAGGACATTGGTGAGTGGTGAGAATAAACGGTTTTAATTGGTCTTATATGACTTATTGGACTTATTAAAATCGAAACGCCACTCACATTATATTTAATTATCGGAGGGCACAATGTCTTACATATTGGGGCTAGACCTGGGCGGCGGAAGCGGCCGCGCGATAATCGTCAATTCTGAAACAGGTGAAATCCATTCAGCATCTGTCGCCTGGACCCATCCGGCAATGCAGGGTTCAATGGGATTCGAGTATGACCTGGATACTGCGGATATCTGGAACAAGATAGCGCTTGCATGCCGCAGGGCCATGAAAATGGCGGGCGTGAAACCATCCGATATAGAAGGTCTTGCAACGACCTCGATGCGCCATGGCATTGTGGTGATTGACAAAGAGGGCACCACTCTTATGGCATCCCCTGCAGTGGATGCAAGAGCTGCAATGGAATCAATAACACTGGCCGTCGAGCGAGGCAGGGAACTCTATGAGATAACCGGCCGGTGGCCGTGCCCTGTCTTCGCAGCATGCAGGCTTATGTGGATGAAAGCCAGCATGCCCGAGGCTTTTGCCAGGGCATCAGCATATATGTCAGTGGCTGACTGGATTGGCTTCAAACTTACAGGTAATGTAGCGATCGAGGCCTCTCTGGCCGCCGAATCGATGGCATATGACATCAATAAAAGAGAGTGGTCCAGAGCTCTTATAGACTCTTACGGCCTCCCCTTCTCGGTGTTCCCGAGGGTTGTCGGCAGCGGGGAGGTTATCGGAACTCTAAACGAATCGGCCGCACAGCATCTGGGGCTTGCCGCTGGAATACCCGTTTCTGCAGGGGGCAGCGATACACAGTGCGGGCTTCTTGGCTCGGGCGTGACAGGTCCCGGTCAGCTTGGAATAATAGCTGGCACGACCGTTCCTCTTATGATGATATCGGAAAAGCCCCTTATCGACCCGGAAAACAAACTATGGACAGGACTGGGTCTTTTGCCGGGCCAGTACGTGCTCGAAAGCAATTCAGGGCCCATGGGAACAACACTTGAACTGTTTGCCAGGATAATGGCCCCCGGCATGGACAACGCCGCCGAAATCATGATGGCGGAGGCTGCACAGTCGGCCCCGGGCTCCAACGGCCTGGTCTCCACGCTGGGCGCTCAAGTCTTCAACGGCAGTGATCTCGGTGTGCCGATGGGCAACCTGTCAGTCTCATACATGAGCCTGCTCAAGGGCTCCGGCAGGTCTGACACGGCGCGCTCAATAGTAGAGGGTATGGCGTTTGCCCTCAGGGCTAACATCGAATCGATAACACGCGTATCGGGTAACCCGCCGAAGGAAATCCGGGTGACCGGAGGACTGACGCAGTCTGGGATATTCACACAGATACTCTCTGATGTCATGAATACGGGCATAGGCGTGGCGAACCCCCAGGCGACATGCCTTGGTGCGGCAATTGCAGCCGGAGTCGGGGCAGGCGTTTACAAAAGCCTCGAAGAAGGCGCGTCAAAACTGGGTAAAATCATCCGTGAGCATGCTCCCTCAGGCAGTGCGGCAAAATACCAGGGGCTCTATCAGGGCTGGACAGGCCTGCTGGCACCTGCAAAGCAGCTGGACAGCGTAACCGGCGGGATCGTGCTCAATGCTATTATGGGTACGACAGAGGCGAGCGAAGCCAGGACAGACCTCTCGTTCAGGCCAAGGATTTTTGTCTCCGCAGAAATCGATGAAGAATCGCTGGAATCACTGAAATCCGTGGGCGACGTTGAATATGCAAGCTACCGTGAGGCAAGAAGACTGCTTACAGGCGACGACCTTGTCAAGGCGCTTGACGGTGTAAACATATTCATAACCGAGGTTGATGTCGTCGACGCCAAATCGCTTGCAAAGCTGCCCGATTTAAGGATGATAGTGGTCTGCCGTGCAGACCCTGTGAACATCGATGTCAAGGCTGCAACCGAGTTCGGCATACCGGTTGTAAACACGCCCGGACGTAACGCCCTGGCGGTAGCGGACCTGGCGGCGGCATACATCCTGAATCTTGCCAGGAAAATAATCCCGGCTGATGCCTTTATCCGGGAACCGGGCAGCGAGGCTGGCGACATGGGACGCATGGGCATGGCGCATGATGCATTCCAAGGGCACGAACTTGCAGGACTCACAATAGGGCTTATCGGCCTTGGTGCAGTAGGAAAAGAAACGGCAAAAAGACTGAAATCATTCGGGGCCAGGCTGCTTGCATATGACCCGTATGTCAGCGTCGAAAAGGCTGTTATTGCCGGGGCCAGAAAGGTTGAACTTGATGAGCTTATTTCATCAAGCGATGTCGTAAGCCTTCATGCGCCTGTTACCGATGATACAAGGGCGATAATAAATGCTGAAATCCTTGTTAAAATGAAAGACGGAGCGTGTCTTGTCAATACGGCAAGGGCCGCTCTCGTAGATTATGATGCATTGCTTGATGCCTTGAAATCAGGCAAACTCGCCGGTGCTGCACTTGATGTCTTTAATGTCGAGCCCCCTGCGGCCGACGACCCCCTTGTGAACATGCCCAATGTTATCGCCACACCGCACATAGGCGGAAATACAGTCGAGGTGGCGGTCCATCAGGGGAGGAGCGCTGCAAAGGCCGTATCAACACTATTGAAGGGCGGCAGACCGCAATGCCTCCTGAACCCTGAAGCCCTGAACGGATTCTGCTGGACTGAAAAATCAAAGAAGCCGGCAGCGGATGTGCTGGAAAAGCTCATAAAGAAACCCGGCGCTTCTGTCACCGACCTCGAGGCAGGAGGCAAGAGGCAGAAGCAGGCTGTTTCTTCATGTGCAGCAGACATTTCCACGGCTGATACAGCGGTCAGGGAGCACATGCTTAAGATAATAACATCATTCACTTCTCTTATCGAAGCGGATGCCGAGCTCAGGATTTTTGCAGCCGATAAGGATGTGGTCATGCTCTTTATATTGACTGACCTTGGGCTGTCTTTCTACCTGCTCTTCAGGGAAGGGGAGGTAAAGGCCGAGGCAATTGAACCGGCCGAGGCCGATGTCGTGCTAAAGATGAAGGCCGATATACTTGACGGCATGTTCATGGGCCGCGTGAGCGGCATGGATGCGGCCATGAGCGGCAAGCTTTCATTCAGCGGCGACACTGCAAAGGCAATGACGTTTCAGCAGATTCAAAAGGACATGATGAGGCTTTATCAGGAAGCGAGAAATGAAATCGGAGACCCCGGTGACCTGACAAAGATAGGCAAGACCGGTGAACCCAAGCCGGCCGCAGCGGTTCAGGGAACCGTAATCGGGGCACCCGCCATAATCAGGGTCGGCGATATCAGGGACGACCTCCTGAAAGTCACAAACGAGCTTTATGCATTGGGTTTGATCACTGCGACCGGCGGAAATCTGAGCGTCCGTATTCCAGGCAAACCCGATGAGCTCTGGATTACGCCGTCGCATATTTTCAAAGGCGACTTGCAGCCGGATATGATGGTCAGGATAGATATCAACGGCAAGACCCTCGATGACTGTGGATACCCCGCGTCCTCCGAGCGCCATATGCATGCGTCCATATACAGGCTCAGGCCCGAGGTCAATGCCGTGGTTCATTCCCATCCGCCGATGGCGACCATCCTTGATATGACAGGCACACCCTTCAAACCGATAAACACCGAGGCCGCTTTTATTCCCGATCTGCCGGTTGTACCGTTCATCATGCCCGGGTCAAAGGAACTGGCGGATGCAGTGGCGGAGACAATAGGGACCGGGTCTGCAGTGATGTTGAGAAACCATGGGCTGATAGTAGCCGGGCCATCGCTCAGGCGTGCTGCCGATACGACCGAGGTTATCGAGACGACATCCAAAACGCTTCTGGCCTGCAGGTCTTTGGGTATAACCCCGCCTGAACTCCCTTTGGATGTCGTTGAAAAACTCAGAAGCCTTTCCGACATGATGGCGTGAGGTTTAAGATTATGAAGAAAGCAGGAAACATCATTATCGTGCTGATTGCGGTTGCAGTAGCAGTTTCGGTTGGAGTCTTTCTGGCAAGGCCTGATCAGAAAGGGGCCGCAATTGTGAAAAACCCTATAGATTCAAACCTGTTTGCAGGAGCAGTGCTGACTGAAGCAGACCTGCTTGTCGTTGGAGACCTGGGAAAAACTTATCTGAGCGGCGATAGCGGGAAAACCTGGCATGAAGTACAGACGCCGACGAGATTTGCACTTCTTGATGTAAGCTTTAACGACGATAAAACCGGATGGGCTGCAGGGCAGGCGGGAGTGATACTGCACACCGCAGACGGCGGGAAAACCTGGACAACCCAGAAATCTGGAGTTGAAATATCCCTGCTTGGAATACATAGCCTCGACACCCTTCATGCCTGTGCGGTGGGTGCGGATTCGACCGTGATTGTTACTGAGGACGGCGGCGCAACATGGGTCCAAGCTGCCCGGCCCGGGGCTGAGCCGGTCAGGGAAGGAGAATCCCCTGCTGCGGGATTCAACCTCTTCGGTGTTAAAATGATTGATGCAAACACAATATGCGTGGCCGGATACATGGGAAGGATTTTTCTGACAAAAGATTCAGGAAAGACATGGGAGGAAATCAAGTCGCCGCTTTATGATACCGAGAGTCAGGTCGGCAGGACGATATTTACTCTTGGCGGTAATGCGGGAAACATTGCAGTTGCAGGGCTGGACACCGCGATTGTGCTGTCCGGAGACAATGCACTGACATGGGCCGAGATCGATCCGGGAATAAAAGAGCCTGAGATATTCGGAATAGACCTTGAAGAAAATACCGGACTTGCAGCAGGCTCAGCCGGGACCGTCCTTGTCTCGGCGGATGAAGGCTCAACATGGAAAAGGTTGGATGCTCCTGAAATGGTTGGCCGTGCATGGCTGTCCGACGCTGACCTTAAGAAAACCGCTTCCGGCATCAAAGGTCTGATTGTAGGCCAGTACGGAATAATCGGAATTTTTGAAAACGGAAATGTCTTGTGGCAGATCCCGGCCTTTCCGGAGGTGCAGTAATGGCTGAAAACAAACTCCCGGTTAAAACCAGACCCGGCGCCCTTGTCTATAAATTCAGGGCCTTGATCCTTGCAGCACTCTTAATCATATGTACAGTCTTTATGGTGTTCCTGAAGGATGTAAAACTAGACGAAGACCCTATGGCTTCAATGTATCCAGAGGGACACCCATTACTCAAAGGGCTTACTGCGATTGAAAAAATGGCCCTCAGGACCAACATGCTTGTTTGCCTGCTCGAAGTGAAAAACGGCGACATCTATAATGCTGCAACAATCAGGAAGATCGACGAAATAACAAAAGGGCTGATGGATTGCGAGGTCATAAACCCGACATCGGTCACATCCCTTACGAAGGGGATGGACAACTATGACTATACCTCAAACGGACTGGACATAGTGCCTGTCATGGGAAATGTCTGGCCCGAAACACCCGGGCAGTTTGCCGCGCTAAAAAAGCGTGTGGCCACAAACCCGATGGGTCCGGGTAAATACGTCTCATATGACGGCAAGGCGGTTATGATTACCGCAACCCTGATGAGTAGCGAACAGGTTGCCCGGTCATCCTGGCAGCAGATGGACGACAATCAGAAGGCAGGGCTTGCTTTTGAAAAATATAAATCAAGGGTGGATGCTGAATTTGATCCGAAGCTTATGAATAAACTTGCAGGGCTTAAGGAAAAGCTCAACGATAAAAACCACACGCTGTTGTTCATGGGCGAAGAGGTCATCAAGGCCGACATGACAAAGATGGGCATGACGCAAATGCCTGTTGCCGGCGGCGTGATGTTCGTTCTTATGATAGTTCTGGTGGCCGTTTATTTCAGGAGCTGGCAGCCGGTTTTGATAACAGTTATCGCAATGATTTTCCCGGCGGCCTCAAGCCTCGGCCTATATAGCCTTTTAGGCGGAAGCCTGAACCCGATGGCGGTCCTTTTCCCTCTTGCTGTTGCGATAACGAGTGCAGCGGCAACGGTCATGGTTCTGGATGGTTATTATAAAGCGATTTTTGAAGAATGCGGCAAGGATGTTGCGATATCAAGGTCATGGGGTAGGGTTCCAGCAGGAATAGCGACAGCGGCAGTTATTTCTCTGGGGCTGCTGGCTGCAAAACTTTCTTTTCTCAGAGGGCTAGG
>CAYNVT010000151.1:0-9619 GCA_964400685.1 uncultured Bacteriovoracaceae bacterium
CATAGCGCTGTATCATTGCAAGCCGGTACACGGGCAGGTAGAGCTTGTCGCCGCCTACATATTCAAGCACGACAAAATCGGATGTTATGCCGTCGAGGGTGAGCCTTTCGACGCCCTTGAAAATGCCTATGCCGCTGTCGCGGTGCACGACCGCGTCCCCAACTTCAAGTTGTGTAAACGGGTTGACTATGGCCTGGCGTTTTGCGGGTTTTCTCTGGCGCTTTACGCCGAAGGCCTCTTCAGCCGGGATAACCGCCAGCCATTTTTCCGGCAGCACAAAGCCCGAGGAGAGCTGGTTTTCATTTATGAATATGCCCGGCCTCCTGTGCAGGTCGAAAAGGGGTCTGTCAAAACGCTTTGTATCGGCCCCGCGGGTTGTGAGCGCATACTCGACCTTTTCTGCAAGCATAGCCGAACCCGTGGTAAGAAAAACGGTGCAACCCTCTGCAGCCAGTGCTGCCAGGCGTTCGGGGGCCTTTTCCGGGGTGCCGCCTGTTCTAAAGTCATGCCAGACAAGGCCCGGGGTCTCGCCCGCTATTGTTGTCCTGATATGACCGGGACCTGTTGCGGAATCGATGAAGGTCTTTTCAGGCATCATCAGTTCCCGGGGATGAAGCAGGGATGCGGAATCGGCGGCCTTTTCATAGGCCCTTATATATTTTGAATAGAAACTCTCCCATGCGATCTTCAATCCCTCTTCATCGGGGCCTGCAAGGATGAAATCACGCCCCATGTAGTCGAATATGGTAGCTGTTTCTTCATAGAACACGGGAAGAAAGGCCTCGATGCCCGGCGCCATGACTCCCTGTTCGATGTCCTCGATAAGGGCAGAGAGGTTCTCGCTTTTTAGCCGCCTTAGTCTGGGCCTTGCAGTCTTAATGTTTTCCGGCGACAGAAGCACTTCCGAGACTGGCATAACCGTGCATGATGGAAGCCCTTTGGTCTGAGCGGATTTTCTGGAACGCTGGTTTGAGAGACTGAAAATCTTAATCTCTTCTATCATGTCGCCGAACATGTCCAGCCTGACCGGCTCAGCCATGCCCGGTGAGAATATATCCATCACGAAGCCTCTCATGCTGAACTGGCCTACATCGTCAACCAGCGGCTCACGGGTATAGCCCATAAGGACAAGGCTCCGCGAGAATTCCTCCCTGTTCAGTTCGGACCTGGGGTTGAGTATCATGACGGCGTCTTTCAGGGCCTGTTTGGGCAGCGTATACTGCAGGACTGCATCGACGGGGGCGATAACGATAAAGGGCCCGCCGTCAATGAGCTTTACAAGCACCTCTATCCTGGCTGCAATGACCTCTTTCGAAGGACTGTCCCCCTGATAGGGTCTGACGTCAGGGGCCAGAAAAGTAAGCACCCTGTTCTGCGGGAGAAAGCAGGCAAGGTCGGCCTTGGCCCTGTACATGTCATCATCGTTTTCAACGAGCCACAGCATGTTTTTCTTGCCTGACAGAAACTCATCGGCGATGAGCATGGCTTGTAGCGATGGGGGATAGGTGCCTATTGATAAGCCAGTTATTCCGTTCTTCATTCAAACGCTCTCTTCGTCGGCTGCATCGGCTTCATCTTGAAAGAAGAACGGTATTGTATGTATAAACTCAATTTTCATAAGGAAATATCGTTTTTATATCGCCGGTGTCCAGCAGTCCGGCGATTGAAACAATCTCATGATCGAAAAGAATAACAGGCCAGTATTTCCTGAGGACAAGAGGGATTCGATTTTCCTGAAAAATGCCGGCCACCTTTTTATCCTGCACCCTGTCACCCGGCTGATAGAATCTTACTGTAACATCATTGCCGTCAGGAATGCTTTTGATATGCATCTGCTTTTCTATCGGTTTCAACGTATAGACGCCTTCATTTCTTATAACAATCTGCGGCTCATCAGGGCATCCTTTACAGGACAAAGACAGCAGATGTCCGGACGGATATCTCTCAAACGAAAGATAATTTCCGTCTCTTGTTATTCGTATCCTGCGCATTATGGTGTGCGCCCTCTTTTTTCCCCTGATTACCATTAAAGCCTGTTCCACATCCGTTGCCGGAATCCCGCGCGGGTCCCCCAGAATATCAGCCGAGAGTTTTATGATCATCCGGCGAAGGAGCGCCACCGGCGAATCATTGAGCTTCCCCGCATCATACACACGGCACACGCTCCAGTCGTGAATGAGCGCGCTCTCGATAAGCCTTTCTGCCTCACCTGCGATATATGCGTTTTCGATGGCGGCGATTGATGCGAACCTCGATATGGCGGTTTCCGCCAGCGGATTTATCTCTCTCATTACCGGCAGAATCCTTTTGCGTATAAGGTTCCTCACCAGGGTAAGGTCGCTGTTCGTCTGGTCGGTCACGAACCTGACGCCGTTTTCATCCGCATACGCCTCGACCTCGGCCCTTGTTATATCCAGCATCGGCCTGATAAGACCATCGGGTCCGGCATAATCCATGCCTGCCATGCCCCTTATGCCCGTGCCGCGGATCAGCCTGTAGATGAGAGTCTCTGCCTGGTCGTCGGCCGTGTGGCCTGTAGCCATGAATTTGAAGCCCAGCTTGTTTCTGCAGTCTCTTATGGCCTCATATCGTCTTATGCGCGCCGCCTCTTCGAGGTTTGGGACCTTCGGGTCCATATTCAGTTCATAAAGGCTGGCCTCGACCCCGAGGGTGGCACAGGTATCGAGCACGAACTGCGCATCCCCAGGCGCCTCGCATCTGAGGCCGTGGTCTACCGTAACTGCATGGAGGTTGAGCCCCAGTTCCATGGACGCCTTTTTCATCAATCTCAGGAGCACCATGGAATCTACGCCGCCGGAACAGCATGCAAGGACGCCGTCGCCAGGCCTGACTCCGCACGGTCCTGTCAGTGTATTTTTGAACCTCTCAAGCATGATCACGGCTTTTAGTATCATGGAAAATAGCGGTCAAGTGGAATAATGAGCAGTTTTCATGTGCAACTTTATCAAGCGGATGATAAACAGACCATGACTTTAACTAAAGGTCTCAGAAGGGGATATCGCGTTTATGGTGGATAAAGGACTCGAACAGGTATTGAAACCCGGCCGCTATACGGGCGGAGAGGTGAACCAGGCCGTAAGGTCGGATTCTGAAGTAAGGGTCCGCTTCGCCCTGGCCTTTCCCGACGCCTATGAAATCGGAATGTCTCATTCGGGCCAGAAGATTCTTTACCATATCCTGAATTCAATCGAGGGCGTCTGGGCGCAGCGCGTTTTTGCACCGTGGCCCGATATGGTTTCGCTCCTCGAGAAGAAGAACGAACCTCTTTTCTCGCTGGAAGAAAAAAGGTCGATTGGCATGTTTGATATCGCGGGATTTTCACTCATGCATGAGCTATCATATACGACTGTGCTTAAAATGCTTAAACTTTCAGGCATTCCCCTTTATGCAGCCGAGCGCAAAAAGACCGACCCCATAATCATTGCGGGCGGGACATGCACGTCCAGCCCCGCGCCTTATCTGCCCTTCTTCGACCTTATAGCAATCGGCGACGGCGAAGAGGTTGTTGCAGAGATGGCGGGAATCTGCCTTGAGACAAAAGACCGGGATGAGCGCATAAAGGCCATGGCCGGTCTTGCAGGCGTATACAGGCCGGGATCGGGAAAGAGACCTGTCCGCAGGGTACTGCCCGACCTCGACAAGTATCCTTTTCCGGCGGACATCCTCGTTCCCAATATAAACATCGTCCATGACAGACTGGGCGTCGAGGTCGCCAGAGGCTGCACCAGAGGATGCCGATTCTGCCAGGCGGGCATGATCTACAGGCCGTACAGGGAGCGCTCTTTCGATTCCGTTATGGACACATTCAAAAAAGGGCTGAAAGCGACCGGCTATGACAACCTTGCCATGACCGCACTTTCCATAACCGACCTGAGCTACCTGGCCGACATCATGGAATCGCTCAACTGCCCGTCACGGGAAATATCCCTTGGCGTTCCTTCCATGCGGGTAGAGGGAATGACCGAGCGGATGGCGGACATAATATCGTCAGTCAAGAAGCCCGGCTTCACGCTCGCGGTCGAGGCGGCGACAGAGCGCCTGAGAACGGTCGTAAACAAGGGCAACACCGAAGACGACCTTCTGCGAAGCATAGGCATCATAAGAAAGCAGGGCTGGAAGCTCATCAAACTTTATTTCATGATAGGCCTGCCTACCGAAACCGATGCCGATATAGATGCTATTGTCAGACTTTCCAGAAAGATCGCCAATGCATTCAGGGGCGGGGTCAATGTGAGCGTTTCCACATTCATCCCAAAGACATTCACGCCCTTTCAGTGGGAAGCCCAGATAGACCCAGGCAGGCTTAACGAGATTCTCAGATACTTCAAGAGCGAACTCAGGGACAGAAAGATAAGCCTCAAATGGACCGAGCCCGATTTCTCGGTTCTCGAAGGCGTTTTTTCAAGGGGAGACGAAAGGCTTGCAGGCGTTATAGAAAAGGCATCCGGACTGGGCGCCTACCTTGACGGCTGGTCTGATACCTTCAGAAATGATCTATGGAAAAAGGCCTTTGAAGATGCCGGGATTGACCCGGAAAATTATCTCAGAGAAAGGCCTCAGAATGAAACGCTGCCCTGGGAATTTATCGACATGGGCATAAAAAGGGATTTCCTCATCCGCGAAAGGGAACTCGCATACACGGCAGAGCAGAGCCATGACTGCAGGGAAGACGCCTGCCTCGGATGCGGGGTCTGCGAAGGTGACATTAAAAACATTATCAGGGGTCCTGCAGAAAAGATCGAACTCTTCGCGGAGCAGGCGCAGGGCCGCTATCCCTATGTGATAGGCTTCTCAAAAATGGGGGCGCTCTCGCTCATAGGCAACAGGGATTTTATCGAGATGATAAAGCGGGCAGTCAGGAGGGCAGGCCTCAGGGCCTCCTATTCGGAAGGATTCAGCCCGGCAATAAGACTTATACTCCTTCCGCCGGTTTCTTTGGGGATAGCTTCACTGGACGAATACATGCAGCTTGACCTTGCTGACGACATTGAAACGGACGAGGTGGCTGCAAAACTCTCAGCCCACATGCCTGAAGGTTCGATCATGAAATCATGCAGAAAGGGCAAACTCGGACAGGTCGCTTCCTATTCGTTCAGACTTGTGAGGCCTTTAAAGCTGAATCTGCCTGAAGACGCTACAATAAGAAAAGGCGATGCAGAACTTGCCGTTAAAGATTATCTTGAGCAGAACGATGAAACCTCACTTAAAATACGCTTTGTCGGCGGAAGGACGATATCGCCCGCGCTCCTGATAGATACATTCGCAGAAGACAAACTGCTGCCTTCGGAGATAATCAAAACAGAAACCGCCTTCAGTTCTTGATCTCAAACCTCCTGTATCGGGCTGTTGATTCAACTGTGGGTAGAGAGAAAGCCCTGCATCTTGACTTGTTATTGTACAAGATTATCATTAAAATTATTGGTCAATTTAAAATATAATTTTAAGATGCAATTAAATAAATCTGCGCGGGGAATGAAAAATGAAAAAGTCCATAACGAACTTTGTCGTTCTGATGATTGCAGTACTTGCTATTATTTCGACTGGCTGTGGAGGAGGAGGTGGCGGCGGCGGTGGCAGCACATCAGGAGGCGAAGAGAACAAGTCTCCAGTTGCGATTACCGGCCCCGACCAGACAGTTGATGAGGGCGCCCTTGTAACCCTTGATGCATCAAATTCGAATGATCCTGACGATGGCATTGCATCATATCTCTGGGAACAGACCGATGGACCTTCCATAACCTTATCCAATCCCTCCTCAGTTAAGCCAACCTTTACAGCTCCCAGTGTCGGTCCGGACGGTGAAGCCCTTACATTCAAGTTGACAGTGACCGATAAAGGCGGGCTTAAATCGACCGCAACCTGTATTGTCAATGTTACTGCAACAAACATTCCGCCAATTGCAGAAGCCGGATCTGACCAGACAGTCGATGAGGGTACGCTTGTAACACTTGATGGCTCCGGTTCAACTGATCCTGATGACGGTATCGCCTCCTATATATGGGAACAAACAGGTGGTCCTTCCGTGACGCTGTCTGATTACGGAGCTGTGAAGCCTACATTCATTTCCCCTTCTGTTGGCTCAAGTGCGGCACTTACCTTCAGGTTAACAGTAACAGATAATGGAGGGCTGAAATCGAGTGACACCTGTATTGTCAATGTTACCTATGTGAACAAGCCGCCAGTGGCTGAAGCAGGGCATGATCAGACGGCGTATGTCGGCGTCCTCGTCATGCTAGACGGCTCGGCTTCAGCCGATCCGGACAATGACGATATTTCCTGTCAATGGCAGCAGACAGGAGGACCGGCGGTTACACTGACCAACGCCAATACCGCTGTTGCCCAGTTTACAGCCTCTGTTGCAGCCGGATCTGTACTGAGCTTCAGGCTTACCATAACCGACATCTGGGGACTTCAGTCTACTGACAGCACCACTGTCACAGTGCAGGAGAACCCGAAGAAGCTGGCCCAGACTGCGCTCTATACTGCCTATGCCGGTATCGGGTACGGGCGCGCCAATTTTACTACAACTGACGACGACGAGTTTCTTTACAACGTCATGCTTGACGATCTGAACACAGTGACCGGTAATCTCGTGATGGACACGATCTTCTATGACACGAACGCACTGACCAAGCTTATCAATCTGGCATTAGGAATCACAACCACCTTCAATTATACCTATCCATCAGGGACCACTGGCAGCATCAAGGTCAATCCCGGGGCCTTTGTGAACGGTTACAGGTCCTTCGCGGCAGACCTGTCCGTCGATTTCAACGCAACAGCATACCTATGGGAAGCCTGCAATTACTATGGCCCGGACGGCGGTTTGGACCTGACCGCACATTTAACCGGCTACTACAAGGCCACAACTGCAGGGCTTGAAGAATTGTTCATGAGTTCGGTGATGATCAATCCCCAGCCTTCACTGAAAGCCGTATATCCAAGAGGAGATGTCAGATACAGCGATTGGATAATAAATTACCAGACCTACTACGGCGATGCTGACCCCACCTACACCACGGGCATGTCTACTACACCGGTCAACATGAAGGTTGTACCAACACTTATCACAGAGCCTTCATCGGATGCTGATTTCCGTGACTACGACCTGAGCGGCGGCTTTTCGCTTAACGGCAGCACTTATACGTTCGGAACCTCAGGCGTACCAGTTAAATACAAGCAGGAGCAGGAAAACGGTGTAACCCTCATCTTCATTTCAGGAAAGCTCTCTGCCCCGGGATTGTCAGGTCCGGTAACAGTTTCAACGCCTGCTGCAAGCCCGGCCATCCGAAATATCTACGGGTTATGGATCTCAGGACAGATGAATTTCGCCGACTTGAACAGCGCATCTCAGGCTGTGTTCAACAGCAGCTATTCATGCACGTTCTCGGGCGGAAGCCAGGGCACCTGGACAATCTCAGGCTGGCAGAACGCTCTGGAACCTTAGACACATTGGGGATGGCAGGCCTGTCATCCCCCTCAATATGAGGATACTTGCAGGTGCAGTAAAATTCACCAGGAAGACCTCTAAAGATTTATTTACACCATTCATACACTTCGATAGAATGGCATGGATAGTGAAGGATAAGATAATGCACCAGGGATAGGTCAACGAGTCCCACGTGCTTCGAACATACTTATAAAAACAATCATGGAGGTTCTAAATGGGCGTAAAAATCGTACTTATCGGCGCAGGCAGCGCACAGTTCGGCTATGACACCATGGGGGATATTTTCCAGAGCACAGTTCTGCCGGGCAGCCATATCACATTACATGACATCAATCCTGTGGCGCTTAAAGGTGTGCATAAGAGTGTTGAGAAGTTCATCAAGGATAAGGATTTACCTTATACGGTCTCGGCCACTATCGACCGAAAGGAGGCGCTGAAGGGTGCCGATTTCTGTGTTATCTCGATCGAAACGGGGGATCGATTCGCGCTCTGGGACTATGACTGGCATGTGCCCCTGCATTTCGGTCTGAACCAGGTCATGGGTGAAAACGGCGGCCCCGGCGGGCTGTTCCATGCTTTACGCATCATCCCGCCCATTCTGGATATCTGCGCCGATATCCAGGCCATTTGTCCGGCGGCAACCGTATTCAACTACAGCAACCCCATGACCAAGATCTGCACCACGGTGCACCGCAAATTTCCGGATCTTAAATTCATAGGTATGTGCCATGAAATTTCATCCCTGGAAGAGCATCTGCCGCGCATTCTGGAAACACCCTTTGAAAATCTTACCTTGCGCGCCGGAGGTTTGAACCACTTCAGCATCCTTCTCGAGGCCGGCTACAAGGACAGCGGCAAAGACGCTTACCCGGATATCCGGGCCAAGGCTCCGGATTATTTCGGCGAACTCTTGTCACTGGACGTGGTCATAAGAGAGTTGAAGCGGGTCGAAGCCGGTTCCACGCCAATGAGCGAACCGGCGCTGAGGGCGCAGGCCGGCAAATGGGCCGAGCGCCGCATTTTCAAGATCCTGCTGGAACAGTACGGCTTTCTGCCTATCACTTCCGACAGCCATCTTGGCGAATATATCGCCTGGGCGCACGATGCGGCCGATAACAAGGCCGTCATGGAGTTCTGGCTGTACTATAAGCAGTGGCTGGCCGAAGCCAGGCCGGAAATAGAGATCAAGCTGCACGAACGCGTGGTGCCAATCATGGAGGGCATCATCACGGATTCAGGCCATGAAGAGGCGGCCGTGAACCTTCCCAATGACGGATATATCGAGGGTTTGCCTTCCTTCCTTGCAGTCGAGGTGCCTGCAATAGTGAACAGGAAGGGCGTCACAGGCATTACGTTGGACAATTATCCCAAAGGCTTCAAGGCCCTGCTCTCGGGCCAGGCGGGCACCAACGATCTCATTGCCGATGCCGTCATCAACGGCTCGCGCGAACTGGCCTTTCAGGCGCTACTGGCCGATCCATGCGTGAACAAGTATGAGGCTGCAGCCAGGGTGTTCGACTACATGTTCGTACTGCAGGAGAAGTATCTGAGTTATCTGAAATAGGATAAAGCAGGATCAGGTTCAGGCCGGCAGTTTACAGCCCGTCCCTTATCTCATTAAGGAACCCTGAGGGGTACTGGAAAGATTCTCTGCCGTAAAGAGCGCGGACCCTGGCCCATGAAAGATGCGCCTCTTTTTTCGCCCTTGTTATGCCGACGTAAAGGAGCCTTCTTTCCTCTTCAATATCTGAATCTTCCGTCATGGATTTGGAATGGGGAAGGATGCCCTCTTCAAGGCCTAGGATAAAGACGTGGTCGAATTCGAGCCCCTTTGACATGTGAAGAGTCATGACGCTGACCTTTTCACCCTCTGACCTGTCCGTGTTTGATATCAGTGATTTCTCTTCAAGGAATTCCTGTAGGCTCTTTGCACCGTATGCGCTGGCAACAAGCTCTTTCAGGTTTGTAAGCCTGTCCTCGCCGTCGACCTCGGACTTGATCTCGTCCTTGAGCCCGGTTATATCCAGAGTCAAGGTTATGAGGTCGGCTACATCCATGACCGATGCAGCCTCTTTAATCCTTGAAGTCTGAGAGATGAAATCTTTCAGCCCTTCCGCCGTTTTCCTCTTGACCACACCGGTGGCGATT
>CAYNVT010000152.1:0-9512 GCA_964400685.1 uncultured Bacteriovoracaceae bacterium
AGATCGATTGCACCAGCCTCTCTTATTTTATCGGCAGCGGCATCCCAGTCTTCGGGGATCATGTCATCGATATCCGATTCGATGACATAAACCTGTTCGTCTTTTATTGACGTCTCGCAGAGCATGGACCTGAATATGTTGGGCCAGCGCGGGAAGGTTTTCGTCCCGCAGCCGTAACCTGAAGCCTTTATTCTTATACCGGGAATATCAGCCTGTGCGGCAAAGGCTTTTATTACTGCTGCGCCGGTGGGTGTTACCAGCTCTCCCCTGACGTCGGTCATCCTTGTCGGAAGGCCCTCCATGAGCAGCAGTGTCGCAGGTGCGGGGACAGGGATGGTTCCGTGCCTGGATTCAACCGTCCCCGTGCTCAGAGGCAGACTGGTTGTGTATATTGCATCAGGTTTGAACCAGTCGATTGCAGCCGAGATTCCTACTATATCAAATATGGAATCGATGGCGCCTACCTCATGGAAGTGTATGTCATCTACCGGGACCCCGTGGACTCTCGCTTCTGCTGACGCTAGAATCCCGAATATTTCAAGGGCCTTTTCGGTAATGTTTCCGGCCAGTCCCGAAGAATTTATCATGTCCCTGATATCTCTCCATGAGCGTTCGGTTTCTTCATCACGGATTTCGAAATCGAGCTTAAGGCAGGAGATGCCGTTTATTTTTCTGTTTTCAATGCTTATTAACGGTTTGCCAAGGCCGAGAAGCGAAAGAGTATCCTGAATGTGGCTGAGAGGGCAGCCCAGTTCTATAAGGCTCGCGAGGATCATGTCGCCGCTTGCTCCTCCAACCGGGTCAAATATCAGGGCTTTCATTATTCGTCGAAGTCCTCTTCTTCTGAGGTTTTCTTTGCGGTGTCGGAAACGAGCAGCCACACCTTGTCAAGAACACCGTTTGCGAATGAAGGGCATCTGGGTGAACCGAAGCGTTTTGCAAGCTCCACCCCTTCGTTTATTGCAACTTTATACGGGATATCTTCCCTCATGGCGAGTTCGTAGGTCGCTATCCTCAGTATGTTCCTATCGGTACGGGTCATGCGGCTTACCCTCCAGTTTGATGTCGCCTTTTCTATGAGGGCATCGATTGCCTGAAGGTTGCCCAGTACGCCTGCTACAAGATTTTTGGTATAGGGCTTGACATATTCGTCTTCGATGAAATGCGCCAGAAAACTGTCCAGGGTTTCCCTGGAATGGCTGCTGTTTACCTCTGCCTGATAGAGATACTGCAAGGCAGCATCTCTTGCCCTGGTCCTGACCTTCATATATGTTGGTTATTTTTCAGAACTGAGAGTAGAGGTCCATCATCTCAAGAAGCGACATGGCGGCATCGAAGCCTTTGTTGCCCGCTTTCGTCCCCGCACGCTCGACAGCCTGTTCAATCGTGTCCGTGGTAAGCACGCCGAATATGACCGGGATGTTTGCTTCCATGGAAACATGGGCTATGCCCTTTGAAACTTCCGCCGAAATGTAGTCGAAATGCGGGGTCGAGCCCCTGATTACTGCACCCAGGCATATGACGCCGTGGGCGCTTCCGTTTAATGCAACCTTTTTTGCTACAGGCGGAATCTCGAATGAACCAGGTACGCGATAGATGCTGATATCCTTGGGGTTCACTCCGTGCCTGGCGAGTGCGTCAAGCGCACCATCTATAAGGCGGGCAGTAATGAATTCGTTGAACCTGCTTGCTACTATAGCCACTTTGCGCCCTGTTCCAAGGAGTTTTCCTTCAACAGTTTTTGCCATTAAACCACCTCCAGTATATGACCCATCTTTTCTTTCTTTATTTTGAGATAGCGCTTGTTCATCTCTGTCGGCGGAATTTCGATGGACACCCTGTCGACGATCTCAAGCCCGTATCCCTCGAGCCCGATGATCTTTTTGGGGTTGTTGGTCATGAGCTTCATTTTTCTGACACCGAGAGAAACCAGTATCTGGGCGCCGATTCCATAGTCTCTGAGGTCCGGCGCGAACCCCAGCTCGACATTTGCCTCAACCGTATCCATGCCTTTTTCCTGAAGATGATAGGCCTTCAGCTTGTTGAGCAGTCCTATGCCGCGGCCTTCCTGTCTCATGTATACGATAACGCCTTTTCCTTCCGCTTCGATCATTTCCATGGCGGATGTCAGCTGGTCACCGCAGTCGCATCTGAGAGATCCAAGCACATCACCGGTAAGACATTCGGAATGAACCCTTACCAGGACCGGCTCTTCAGGGGTGATTTTGCCTTTGAGGATTGCGAAATGGTCTTTATGGTCGATATCGTTTTCGTATCCTACAAGATCGAAATTCCCGTAAATTGTGGGCATCTTCGCCCTTACGACTTCGCGCACCAGAATTTCATTGCGCATGCGGTGTGCGATGGTGTCAGCTATCGTGCATATCTTGATGCCGAACTCTTTGGCGAACGCTTCAAGGTCAGTCCTTCTCGCCATGGTGCCGTCGTCTTTCATTACCTCGCATATGACTGCTCCCGGCCTCAGGCCTGCCATCCTGCAAAGATCGACAGACCCCTCCGTCTGACCGGTCCTTACCAGGACACCACCTTCGCGGGCCCTGAGAGGAAAAATATGGCCCGGACTTACTATGTCCGACGGTTTCGCATTTTCAGCGATTGCTGCTTTTATTGTCGTCGCCCTGTCGGCGGCGGATATGCCTGTTGTAACCCCTTTGCTGGCCTCGATTGAGACGGTGAACCCTGTCCCGAAAGAGCTTTTATTGTTCTTGACCATGAGTTCAAGGCCGAGCTGGTCCACTATCTTAGGCTCAAGCGCAAGGCATATGAGTCCTCTGCCGTGCTTTGCCATGAAATTTATGGCTTCCGGTGTAATGAATTCGGCAGCCATTGTGAGGTCGCCTTCATTCTCCCTGTCTTCATCATCGACAAGGATTATCATGCGGCCGCTTTTAAGTTCGGTTATCGCTTCTTCGATTGTACAGCTTGGCATATTATTATCCTTCAGATAAAACCGTTTTGTTTCAAGAGATCGCCCAGAGTTGCGCCGCCCTTGTTTTCCATCAGCCTTTGAACATACTTGCCGATTACGTCAAATTCGAGGTTCACCCTATCATTTGAGGTTTTGAGTGTCAAGGAAGTGGATTCAAGCGTAAACGGTATGATGTTGAGTTCGAATGCATCGGCTGAGATACCGTTTACCGTAAGTGAGATCCCGTCAACAGCAATCGAACCTTTTTCGATCACATATTTCGAATATCCCCTGTCGAGTTCGATACTGAAGCGAATAGATTCGCCTGATACGCGCTTCTCCTTTATGCGTGCAACGCAGTCGACATGGCCGAGGACGATATGGCCTCCCAGACGGGTCGAAAGGGTGAGGGCACGTTCGATGTTTACTTTTGAACCGGTCTTCAGACTGCCCAGAGTCGAACGGGTGACGGTTTCCTTTGAAGCGGTTGCGGTAAATCTCGACCCTGATATTTTAGTGGCTGTCAGACAGATGCCGTCAACTGCAATGCTGTCGCCGACAGCATCTTTTGCAAGGTCGAGACCGGAATCCACTTCAAGAACATAACCGGTTGAAAATGGCTTCAAACTTATAACTGTCCCGATGGATTCGATAATTCCTGTAAACATCTTCATTCCTTTATGCGGGCTTCAATCATGATATCACCGCCTGTTGTCTGAATGTCTTCTATCTTAAGGCCAAGCGCATCATCAATGCTTGAAGTCCTGTCCCATGATACGAGCTGTATGCCCGAGCCCAGGATTCTGGGAGCAATGAAAAGAATAATCTTATCTGCGATGGAGGCCTTCAGCAGACTTGATATGATGGCGCTGCCGCCTTCGACCAGAACAGAATGCAGGCCCATGCCTCCAAGAATTTTCAGAATTTCATTCCAGTCGAACAAGCTTTCATTATTTAATCCGGAGCGTATAATTTTTGTCCCTGTATCTGCTATTTCTGCTCTCTCTTTATCCGACGCAGTGATCACTATACATTTTTCCCCCAGGCATTTCGAGCCGGCCGGGATTTCGAATAATCTGTCAATTATCACGCGAAGCGGGTCACGGCCGCCGTCAATCCTGCACGTAAGGAGCGGGTTGTCGGTGATGACAGTTCCGATTCCCACAAGAACAGCATCCATTACGTTCCTCATTTCATGGACACGTTTTCTTGATTCTTCGGAGCTTATCCATTTGGAGTTTCCATTTGACGCTGCAATAAAGCCGTCAAGTGTAGTGGCCGCTTTCATGGTTACATAAGGCAGGCCTGTTTTCATCCATTTCGCATACCATTCAATAAGCTTGCCGGCCTCATTACTGCATATGTCCGATACAACAGCGATGCCTTCACTTTCCATGGATTTGCTGCTGCGGCATGAGACAACGGGATTAGGGTCATCCACGGCGTATACGACACGCCTTATCCCGGCCTTTATTATCGCGTCTGTACAGGGCGGGGTCTTGCCGTGATGGCAGCACGGTTCGAGAGTGACATACAGGGTGGCGCCGGCCGGGTCCTCCGAACACGAATCAAGGGCATAAATCTCTGCATGAGGCATCCCGGCTCCGGGATGGAAACCCTCGCCGATAATCCGGCCGTCTTTTACAATGACAGCCCCCACCGGGGGATTCGGCGCAGTCCTGCCCAGGCCTTTATACCCGAGTTCTATGGCCCTTTTCATGTATGCCGCATCATCCATATCCATGACCTTTATCTCAGTTGTCTTAACAATTCACTAATAACTATATATTTATGGCAGATACTATATCTTCGATTAAATCTCCATAGAGAAGCAGTCTAAAAACCGGTTTGATGATTACAGAAAATATTCTGGCTTTGTATTTACGGGTTTGACGGATAGTTATGTTTATGTGTGTTTATGGTGTTGAATAAGAAGAAGACGATATTCACGCAACAAAATATATATATAAATTCCCCCTGGGCTCTTGATTCACCATATCTTAAGGATATTATTTAATATATTTTATCAAAATGAGATGGGGTGAGTATGGGCTATATCGGTATGGATACAAAGGAAGGGATAATAAACCGGTTTGGGACTTATGTTTCTTCAGGAAAGGCTGAATTTTTTAAAAGTGTTGGCATTGACTTTGTTTTCGGTAAAAGGCAGGGTCCCTTCATCTGGGATGCAGTAAGCGGCAAAAGGCTTATCAACTGCCATAGCAACGGTGGAGTTTTCAATCTCGGGCATAGAAACCCTGAAATTATTGAGACGCTTAAAAATGCGCTCGATGAACTCGACATCGGCAATCACCACCTTATAAGCGAACAAAGGGCAATCCTTGCCGAGAGAATTTCTGAGCTTACACCCGAAGGAATTACCTACACGGTTTTCGGTTCGGGCGGCGGTGAAGCGATCGACCTGGCCATCAAGCTTGCCAGAGGCTACACAGGAAAACAGAAAATAATATCTGCAAACGGCGGCTATCACGGTCATACCGGTTTCGCAATTGCAACCGGCGATGAACAGTACAGGGCGCCATTCGGCCCAAATCAAGAAGGGTTCATTCAGATTCCCTTCAATGACAAGAAGGCCATTGAGCAGGCTGTCGATGAAAATACCGCTGCGGTAATATTCGAAACAATCCCGGCCACTCTCGGGATGCCGATTCCTGATGCAGATTATTTTTCTTATGTTAAGGATATATGTAATAAAAGAAGTGCACTTCTTATTCTTGATGAAGTTCAGACGGGCCTTGGCCGGACAGGAAAGCTCTGGGGTATTGAACATTTCGGGGTTTCTCCGGATATCATGGTAACAGGAAAAGGCCTGTCAGGTGGCATATATCCCATCAGCGCTACTTGTTTTACAAAAGAACTCCAGACTTTTTTTCATGCAAATCCTTTTATCCATATATCAACTTTCGGGGGCGCCGAGGTAGGGTGTCCTGTTGCCATGAAGGTTCTGGAGATTTCATCAGAGCCCGGATTCCTTGAAAATGTCGTGAACGTTTCAGACAGGATTACAAAAGGATTTGGTGAACTGAAAGAAAGGCATCCGGGAATCCTTACAGGCCTTCGCAGGCTCGGGCTTATGATGGGTATCGAGATGGCAAATGACATGTGCGGGCCGGTGATGACAAGGACATGTTATGACAACGGCATTCTGAGCATTTATGCAAACAACGATAAACGCATCAGCCAGCTGCTGCCACCGCTTATTGCTGATATTGCACTGGCGGATGAAATCCTTGAAAGGCTTGATTCGTCACTTTCCGATGCGGAAACGCTGCTGGGATTAAAATAGGAGGTCATGATGATTAAAGAAAAGATAAACAGCAGTCACATTTCGGAATTTGAGAAAGGCCTCAACCCTCTTCATCCGGATAAAAGCATGATTCCTGCAAAGATAATAGGTTATGGCGAAATGAGTACCATATTCGTCATTGACGAGCCGGGCCAGGAAGAGCTTGCCTACAAACGCATGCCGATTTTTTTGAACAGTGAAGAGATGAGAGACTACGAAGTTCTTTTCAATGAATATAATGAACTTCTGTGCAGGATCGGACTTGATATTCCTGCATTTGCCTCGGTCATGGTCATTCCGGATAAGGGTAATCTGGTAATTTATAACGCCCAGAAAAGGCTACCTTCAGGATCAGTCTGTAATGCTCTTATTCATGCTATTGATGCCGCTTCCGTGAACACACTGATTCTCATTGTATTAAGGGAAATGAAAAAAATATTTGATTATAATGCAGCAAATCCGGGAAATGAAGTCGGCATTGACGGGCAGATATCGAACTGGGCAGTTGCAGGATGGGTTGAGGGAATTAAGATAACAGAAAAAACCGGGCTCTTTTACCTGGATACCAGCACCCCGCTTATGAAGAAAGCCGGCAGGGAAATGCTCAATCCGGAGCTGTTCCTCAGGAGCACACCATCATTTCTGAGATGGTTTATCAGGCTGGTTTTTCTGGATGACGTAATGAACCGTTATTACGATTTCAGAAAAGTGGCTATTGACCTGATTGGAAATTTTCATAAGGAACAGAGGAAAGAACTGATACCCGGGCTGGTTGAAACTGCGAATGTTTTTTTTGCCGGTGAATGCTCTGCTTTGAATATTGCCCCGCTTACGGTCAAAGAGGTTGATGATTATTATAAGGAGGATGCACTCATCTGGAGAATATATCTTGCATTCAGAAAGATTGACCGATTTCTGCACTTGAAGGTTCTGAACAAGCCATACCCATACATCCTTCCCGGAAATATCAAGCGCTGACAAATTCGGGTCTTTAGTATATAGTACTTTGAAAACACTGGAAGGAGTTGTTATGAAGACACGAATTACAGAATCCCTTGGAATAAAATACCCGATACTGCTTTCCGGCATGAGCTGGATAAGCGTACCCGAAATGGTTGCCGCCGTATCGAATGCGGGCGGCCTTGGAATACTTGCAACAGGCCCGCTGGATGCCGAGCAGACCAGGGTGGCAATCAAGAAGATTAAGAGTCTTACGGACAAACCGTTCGGCATAAATGCATCGCTTCTTTTTCCCGGGGCTTCAGACAATGCAAAAGTTGCCCTTGAAGAAAAGGTGCCGGTTATAAATTTTGCACTGGGCAAAGGCGACTGGATAGTTAAGGAGGCGCATAAATATGGCGGCAAGGTGCTGGCAACCGTTGTAAACCACAGACATGCAAAACGGGCGCAGGACTACGGTGTGGACGGTGTAATAGTGACCGGTCATGAGGCTGCAGCTCACGGAGGAGACGTAACAACCTTTGTGCTTATTCCGACTATTGCTTCTGCGGTACAGATACCGGTTATCGCTGCCGGAGGAATCGCTGACGGACGCGGGCTGGCAGCAGCACTTGCGCTTGGTGCCGAAGGTGTGGCGATGGGCACGCGCCTGATGTCAACAAAGGAAAGCCCGCTTCATAATAACTTCAAGAAACTTTCCGTTGAAAAAGATGTCTATGATACGCTTTATTCAACAAGATTCGACGGACTGGGCTGCCGTGTGCTTGATACCCCGGCTGCACATGATGCTATTCGGAACGGTCTGAATATAAAGAAGATGATAGAGGCCATACCTAATTCGGCAGCCATTGCAAAGCAGCTCCACCTGCCGTATATCAAGCTGTTCATAGGTGTTCTTGCTTCAGGCATGAAAAACGCAATGCAGCTCGCATTCATGGCTAATGCATTCAAGGCAATCAGGGTGGCGACCGAGGATGGCGATATAAAAGCCGGAGTCCTTCCGGTAGGCCAGGACACAGGTCTGATCAAAGATGTACCTGGTGTCGCAGAGCTTATGGACAGGATGGTTAAAGAAGCAGAAGAAGTTTCCGCCAGACTCTCAGGATTGATGAAATAACAAATTAAAAGGGGCTTGCAGATTATCCCGGCAAGCCCCCTTTCCAATTATCTGTAAATTCAGGTTTGCCCTGTTAATAAACTAATTGAAAAGGGCTTTGGTCTTTTTCAGTACGGCGTTTGCCTCATTATGCATTTTAGCCAGCAAATCCTTACATGACAGTATATCATGGATAAGCCCGATAGATTGACCTACCATCAATGGCGCCATATCGACGTCGCCTTCTTCCCATGCCTGCCTTATGCGTGGACCCGCAATCAAAGGGATGAGTTTGTCGAGTCCTCCGCCCTTGGATTCAATCTCCAGCACCTCTCCGATGACTTTATTGATAAGAGCCCTCCCTTGAAGGCCGATCGATCTGCCGAATATGCGGGTGTCATTCTCCTGCCGGTTAATGATCTCCTGTTTTATGTTCTGGTGTACCACGCATTCCTTAGTCGCTATGAACCTGCTTGCCATCATGACACCCTGTGCCCCCAGTGTGAGCGCTGCAGCCATGCTTCTTCCATCCGCTATGCCTCCCACTGTTACAACCGGGATTTTGACTGTTTCGGCAATACGCGGCGTTAAAACCATTGTCGTAACATCATCGCTTAAAGGATGCCCGCCTTCTTCAAGCCCTGCAGCATATACACCGTCATAGCCTGCCTTTTCTGCATGAATTGCATGCCTGACGGAACCCACCTTATGGAACAGCCTGACCCCGGCCTTTTTAAGCTTCTTTACGCCGTCCTCGCCAGCTATTTTATCGAGTGGAGTACCGGACACTTCAATTGCCGGAATCTTTTCCTCCTGACAGACCTTGATATACATCTGATGGTGTTCGGCTGTTATTCTGATGGAAGGGAGCAGCGTCAGCCCTATTACGAAAGGTTTGTCTGTCAGTTCCCTGACCTCTGCTATTGCATTCCTGAAATCCTGTTCAGTTTCATAATTTGCAGCAGTCAGATTGCCCATGCCGCCCGCTTCAGAAATAGCGGCACACAGCTGGGGCTTGCAAAGCCACATCATAGCCCCGCATATAATCGGGTATTTTATCCCGAACATTTCAGTAATAGCAGTTTTAATCATACTCCCTCCGATAACAAATGTTTAACGATATGTTTGGCCAATCTTTCCGGGCATGTCAAGGTAAACATTGGAATATAAAAAACATCTCCGTCAAGCATGACTATCTTACGGGAATCAGGTCGATCACC
>CAYNVT010000153.1:0-9187 GCA_964400685.1 uncultured Bacteriovoracaceae bacterium
ACGGCGAAATCCCGACCCTGGCCGACGAAGGGTTCGTGATTTATGAATCCACCGTTTACCCCGGCTGTACGGAAGAGGACTGTGTACCGGTACTTGAACGTGCATCCGGCCTGAAATACAATAAGGAGTTCTTTTGCGGATACAGCCCTGAAAGGATTAATCCCGGTGACAAGGCGCACAGGCTTCCTACCATAAAAAAGGTGACATCCGGGTCCACCCCGAAAATAGCGGCAATCGTGGACAGGCTTTATTCATCGATAATAACTGCGGGCACGCATAAGGCGCCGTCAATAAAAGTAGCCGAAGCAGCGAAGGTCATTGAGAATTCGCAGAGGGATATAAACATAGCCTTCATAAACGAGCTTTCCATTATTTTTTCAAAAATGGGGATCAGGACAAAAGATGTTCTGGCGGCAGCCAGGACGAAATGGAATTTTCTGCCTTTCGAACCCGGACTGGTCGGCGGGCACTGCATAGGGGTCGACCCTTATTACCTGACACACAAGGCGGAAGGGTTGGGCTATATCCCCCAGATCATACTTGCGGGACGCAGACTCAATGACAGCATGGGCCCGTATGTCGCGTCCGAGGTTATCAAGCTGCTCATCAAAAGGGGATGCAACATAAGAGGGGCGAAAGTTCTTGTTCTTGGTATAACCTTCAAGGAGAACTGCCCTGACATCAGGAATTCAAAAGTCGTCGATGTAATCAGGGAGCTGAAGGATTTCGGCTGTGCCGTGGATGTGTATGACCCTTATGCCGAGCCGGCAGAGGTTATGGAAGAATACGGTATTCAACTAGTTACTTCTGAAAAGGGACTCGGTAAATATAATGCCATTGTAGCAGCTGTGGCCCATCAGAGATTCAGGGAGATGAGTCTTGATAAGCTCATGGGCAGGGACTGCGTTGTGTATGATGTGAAGGGTATTATTGCCGGGGCGGACGGGGCTTTGTAACTGTTTTATTATTGAGCAATGAGTCAAAAAGGACTATTTTAAATCAAGTTCATTTCACCTGCGATGACTCATAATAATGTATTAGTGGAGGATACAGATGGCATCTGATGCAAATGTGAAATTCAGGCTTACGGACAGACAGAAAAAGATAATGCCGGTTCTGATGTGCGGTTCATTCTTCGAGGGTTTTGACTGGATGGTCATAAACATGACCCTACCGTACATTGCAAAGGACATGAATATCGGGGTTAAGGGTACCGGCATTGTGCTCACCCTTGTGGCCATTGGAACGCTGGCGGCTTTCTTCTTTGTCAGGATGGGTGACAAGATAGGAAGAAGGCCCGTCTTCATATGGTCTGTTTGCCTGTATGCCATCATGAGCATAGCCACGGCCTTTTCTCCCAACATATACTTTTTTGTTGTGTGCCAGTTCTTTGCCAGGGTGTTTCTTGTCACTGAATGGGCTACAGGTTTCATTGTCGTTGCTGAAGAATTTCCTGTCGAGACAAGGGGCCGCGGTCTTGCATTATTCCAGTTCGTTGCCGGCATAGGTGCAATATTCCCTTCGGCTCTGCTTGGCGTAATGATGAAATCAAGTTTCGGATGGAGAGGGCTTTTCGTACTGGGAGGCATTCCGTTAATAATCATATTGCTCCTTAAGAAGAACTTCACCGAAACACAGAGCTTCCAGAAAGCTGCAGTTGCTGAAAAAAGCAAGGCCGAATTCTTCGAGGTGTTCAAGCCCGAGTACCGCAAGTTTATGATATCCGTTTCTCTACTCTGGTTCTTTTCCTACCTGTGCTATACGACGGCCATGAATTTCTTCTCATACCATGTAGTGAACACGCACCAGTGGACGCCAGGCATGATATCCCTGACCACATCGGTTGCTTATCTGGTCGGATTTGCAGGATATATACTGGCAGGCAAACTTATGGATTCCATAGGAAGGAAGCCTACCGCAATAATATTTTTCCTCTGCGGTACCCTCGGGACGATATGCACATTCCAGATGTCACAGTACTATCTGATATTCGCTTCCCTTGTTTTCGGAACATTCTTTATAGGGGTATTCACGGTGCTGTGCGCATCATTCACAAACGAGCTTTTCCCGACCAGAATCAGGGCCAATGCCACGGCCTGGGGTAACAACATATTCGGCAGACTTGCCCAGGTTGTAGCGCCGGGCCTGGTCGGAACGCTTGCCGTAAACATAGGTGGAACAGGAAACGCAGCCTCCCTGATGGCTCTCGGTCCCATTGTTTCTACAATCATAGTGATATTCCTTCTGCCTGAAACAAAGGGATTCAAGCTGGAAGAGGACATAGATGAAAAGGGGTTGATTGAACCCTCAGCCTGATTATTACAGACAGGAAAATGACTTTATAAGGAACAGTATTAAGAACGGTTTCGGTGCGTACCGAAGCCGTTCTTAATATTCAGGCCCTCAACAGAACCCCCCGATGGATATGTGCTTTGTTTCCATATAGGCGTCAAGTCCCTCGATGCCCAGTTCACGGCCCCAGCCGCTCTGTTTGAACCCGCCGAACGGGCAGTTGCTGGTAGCCGGTACAGCATCGTTGAGACCTATGCTCCCTGCTTGCAGTTTTTCTGACACCCTCAGTCCGCGGTTAAGATCACTTGTATATACGTAGGCGGCAAGCCCGTACTCAGTCGAGTTAGCTTTCTGCAATACTTCCGCTTCGGTATCGAACGGTGCGAAGACCGCCACCGGCGCGAATATCTCTTCACTCATGCAGACAGCTGAATCGGGGACGTCTGAGAGAACGGCCGGCTCAAGAAAGATACCCTTTCCGGGTATACGCTTTCCGCCGGACAAGAGATTAGCTCCCTTCGACACTGCATCGTCAATTAGACTGAGGGCTGTCTGTATGCCCTCCTCATTTATCAGAGGTCCGATATCAACGCCTGGTTCCAGTCCGTTTCCTGTCTTCATGGCCTTCACCCTTTCGGTAAACGCTTCAACGAATCTGGCATAAATCGGGCGTTCGACATATATGCGGTTGGCCGCAACGCAAGACTGGCCTGTGTTTCTGAACTTGACTATGAGGGCACCGCTGACTGCATTATCGAAATCGGCATCTGCGAAAATTATCAGAGGGGCGTTTCCACCCAATTCCAGAGACAGGCTTGTGCAGGTTTTCGCTGCACCTGCTATAAGAAGTTTACCCACCTCGCTTGAGCCTGTGAAGCTTACTTTGCGGCAGATGGGATTATCCAGCATCTCGGAGGCAATTTCGGAAGAGTTGCCTACCACAAGCTGGAAGACGCCTTTCGGGACACAGGCTGCCTCGACGCATTCGGCGAGCTCAATTGAAGAGACCGGGGTCAGGCTCGATGGCTTCAATATTACCGGGCAGCCGGCTGCAAGGGCAGGCCCTACTTTCCTGGCTGCCAGCATGAGCGGGAAATTCCATGGTGCGATTGCGCCCACGACGCCGACCGGGTTTTTCGTGACGATGTGGCGCTTGCCATCGATCTGGTTCGGGACCCAACGGCCGTAAGCGCGGCGGCCCTCTTCAGCAAACCAGCGGAAATGGTCTATGGTCATGGCGACCTCGGCTTTGCTCTGCATAAGGGGTTTGCCGTTTTCCAGGGTGATGGTCCGTGCGATCTTTTCTATCCTTGCAGTCAATTCCCCGGCTATGGCCAGCAGATAATCTCCCCGTTTTATCGCGGGTAGCCCTGACCATGGGGTGAAAGCCGCTTCGGCGTCTTCCAATGCCTTTCGTATGTGGATGCGGTCAATTGAAGCCACATCGGCGAAGGCCTCACCCGTGGCAGGATTCGATACTGAAATTCTCCTGGGACTGTCCACCCATTCTCCATTCAGATATATCCGGTAATGCTCCATATTCCGGTACTCCTTCCTCACATCATGAGTTTGAAATGCGGGTCGATCTTTGTGATAACTTCCACCACTGACGGCTTACTGCTCCCGGTGGCTGTGTTGAGCGCATCAGCAAGGTCTTTCGGGTTTGTGATCCTGAACGCATCACATCCGGCGGCGCGTGCATATGCTTCGATATCAGGTGTAGGATACTGTGTGCAATAGCGCCTGTCGGGTGCCTGGAAGTCGAGAATGTTGCCGAAAGCCGAATTGTTTAGTACCACATAATTGACAGGCAGCTCATATTGTCTTGCCGTCTCGAGGCAATGAAGCATCATCATCATTCCGCCGTCACCGCATATGCAGACGACCTTCGAACCTTTTCTAACCAGTTGTGCGGCCAGGGCAGCCGGAAGGCCCCATCCGACCCCGCCAGCGCCGCCCGGCGCAAACACCTGTCCGGCACCTTTTGACATGAAGTGGCGCGCCATCCACTGGCGGTTGTTCCCTGCGTCGAGGCACAGGACGGCGTCTCCGTCGAGCACCTTGTTCACCTCGTGCACGATTCGTTCAGGCGCAATGGGGGATTCATCCGATATGAACTCCGGGCAGGCGAAGAAACCCGTTTCAGATTTTCTCTTTTTCAATGCTTCGATAATGCCCGAGGTGTCTTTTCTGAATCCTTTTATCTTCAAAGCTTCGATGATTCTGAAAAGGCCCGTCCTAGCATCCGATACAACACCCATCTCGACCGGGTAAGTCCAACCCGCATTCAGCGGTTCGATATCCATCTGGATGATTTTCTGTTTTGAGGGATTAATGAAGAGCGGCGAGAGCATCATCGTATTCTCCGGGGAAAGGCCTGTGCCTATTGCGAAAATGAGGTCAGCCCCCATGATTTTCTCATTGGCTATCTTCTGCCCGATGCTGCCCATTGTGCCCAGAGCCAGGTCGTGTGTTTCTGCAATGGCGCTCTTTCCCATATAGCTAGTCGCAACAGGTATGCCTGTAAGCTCTGCAAGCGTACGCAGCTCTTCGTGGGCCTTTGAATGGTGGATACCGGAACCTGCGATTATGACCGGGGAAGAGGCATTCACAAGCATGCCGGCGATCCGGCCTGCTGCAACATCATCGATGCCGGGCCGGGGGATGTTCAGATGTCCTGCTGCGGGATAAAGCGGCGGGTTCGCCTTATCCGTGTCGAACTGCTGCGTGAAGACGTTCATCCTGGCGCAGACGCATACAGGACCGGGCCTCCCCGTAACCGAATGTTTGACCGCCAGACGTATGCCGTGCAGCAGCTCGTCCGGGCTGTTTGCAAAGGTCGTGTACTTGGTCATTGAGCGCATCATATTAGGCAGGTTGAACGATCCGTATTCTCCGGTTCCGTTCTGCCAGGGCCCGTGCTGGGTAAGTCCGCCGTAGTCGCTTGTGTCCGTGATGATTATCATGGGCGTACCCGTAAGGTATGATTCGAGAATGCCGAATGCGGCATTGGAGACCGCCCAGGCCCCCTGTGCGACAACGGCCGCGGGTTTCCCTGTCATCCTTCCGTACATGTCGGCCATGCACGAAGCCGCTCCCTCATGGTGGACGGTAATGCTCTTTATCCTGCCCTGGTGCTCGTAAAGGCCGTCATAGAGAAAGAGAGCACCGCCGCCCGGGATTCCGAACACATACTCAACGCCGCATTCTATAAGCGTCTGAACGGCTGCATTTCCTATGGACTGCATCATGCTTTACCTCCTGAAAAAACAGCGATCATTAATCAATGATGCCGTTCACTTTTTTATATGTTCGGAAACTATCTTGAAGCATTCACCCGCTACATCTATTGTTTTGTCGATATCGTCTTTTGTGTGCTTGAGGCATACGAACCAGTTGTGGTGAGGATGCAGGAATACACCCCGTCTGGCCGCCTCGCCGCAGAACAGCCGGTTGATAGAAAAGTCTGCATCGTTGTCGAAGCTCATGAACGGCATTACCGGGTGTCCGGTGTAATGAACTTTGATGCCCGCTGCATTCGCCTGGGCGAGCATGCCGTCTCTCAGCCTGACGCCCGTTTCGTAGAGCTTTTCAACCACCCCTTCGCGGTTGACGATCTTGATGGTTGCGATGGATGCCGCCATCGGGACGGCCGAGAAAAAATGGGTGCCTGTAAAATTCGTCGATTCGGCTGCGAATTTGACTCCTGCATTTCCCATAATGGCCGAGATGGGATAGCCGTTGGCCATAGCCTTGCCGAAACAGATGATATCCGCATCCAGTCCATAGTAGCAGTGTGAACCGTTAGCGTGTATGCGGAACCCGCAGCGTATGTCGTCCATAATGACGACAATGCCTTCATTTCTGCAGAACTCGGTCAGGCCGCTGTAGAAGCCCGGCGCGGGCAGAACCTGGTCTTCCATTGCCGGATGGTGGTGGGGAGTGAGAATGACTCCCGCAACATCTCCCTTATGTACATCTGCGAGCTTCTTGAATCCTTCAAGGTCATTGTATTTGAAGGAGAGCACATGCGCCCTGTACTCTTCCGGGACGCCGTTCGTGCTGTGCGAACACCAGAAATGGGCCCCGTTATATGCGCCGTCAATGGCGATTATCTTCTTCCTGCCTGTCTGCTGGCGTGCGATGGTGACAGCATATGTGGTGACGTCGGAGCCGTTCTTGCCGAAGGCGGCCCAGTCCATGCCTTTAATCTGGTTTACGAGCAGGGAGGCAAGCTCGTTCCATCTGTCTGTGGGCAGTGTGAAGGAGTCGCCTCTCTTCATCTGGTCCATCGCGGCCTCGTCCACCTCCTGAGTGCACATGCCGAGCAGGTTCGTACCGAACGAGCACATGTAGTCAATATACTCATTGCCGTCAACATCCCAGACGTGAGAGCCTTTGCCTCTGTTGAAAAAGCACGGGTAGGAGCCGAACGTCAGGAAATAGGGATTCCTGGGTCCATAGATTCCATTCGGCACTATCTTTTTCGCCTCCTCGAACATCTGGTAGGACTTTTCGAAAGAATACAGCTTCATATGATACCTCCTTTGATTCTTAATTATATTAAGGCATGCTGATCCATGCCGCTACCTCAGCAGATATGGGATCTCTACTCTGAGAGCTTTGTATGGACACTCAATCTCGCAGGGCAGGCAGAACCAGCACGTACGGTATTCACCGAAGGCCTGTCCGCAGGCAAAGCAGCGTCCGGCCTCCTTCCTGGCCGTTTCTTCATCGAGGCCTCCCTCGATTTCGGCAAAATCTCTTTTGCCTGTAAACTGCCTTACCGGAACAGCAACCCTGTCGCGCTGAATTATACTACCTGTCGTGATTTCGAATTCCGTCTCGACCGGACCTCTGTAGCTGCGGCCGTAAAGCATATGCTCTCCGGTAAGATACCTGTGCGCCGATTCGGCGGCAACGCGACCCGACGCCATGGCTTCGACGACGGATGTCGGGCCGTTTGCCGCATCTCCTGCGCAGAACAAACCCTCTTCCGGGGTTTCAAGAGTTTCTGCGTCATGCATGATCCTGCCGGCCCTTATTATGCCCAGACCTTCGAAAGGCTTCGTTACGGGAGTCTGGCCTGCTGCTATGATGACTGTATCGGCCTTGATCATTTCCGTATGGCATGAATCGTATGAAGGGCTGAATTTTCCGGATGCGTCGAACACGCTTATACACCTGACGAACTCCACTCCGCTCAACATCCCGTTTTCCTGGAGAAACCTTGCAGGTCCGAGCGAATTCACGATCCCGACTCCTTCATCACGGGCCCCATTCAGCGCCCAGGGGAATGCAGGCATCTCGAATTCGGATTCGAGGCAGACCATTTTCACATCTGTTGCACCGAGCCTGAGAGCCGATTGTGCAGCATCAACAGCCGCATTTCCTCCTCCGATGACGAGCGTATGTATTCCCACAGCCGGGGCGTTTCCTGAGCGTATGGCCTTGAGGAAAGGAAGAGCATGATATACACCGGGCAGTTCTTCGCCTTCGATTCCGATGAGCCTATGCCCTGATGAGCCGGTGGCAATAATGACCGTTTCGAAATTTTTTCGCAGCGTGGTTATACGGTCACCGTCTATGGCTTCGCAACAATTGAAGATGATGCCCATACGTTCAAGAAGTTTTATTTCATTTTCGAGAACCGGTACGGGAAGCCTGAATTCGGGTATGGCCCAGCGCAGCATGCCACCGGGAAGGGATTCCGAATCAAAGACACTCACCTTGTGTCCTCGTATTGCCAGATCGTATGCGGCCATAAGCCCGGCAGGCCCTGCCCCCACTATAGCGGCGGATTTTCCAGAGGCGGGTTTTATATCCGGCAGAGCCGTTTCACCTCTTCTTGCAGAGCAATCGGCAAGGTAGCGCTTGAGTGCGCGGATGGCTACACTGCTGCTCCCGACAGATTCGTGATGGCACTTGTTCTCGCAAGGCTGGGAGCAGACTCGTCCCATGATGCCGGGGAAAGGAAGTTTCTCACGGATGAGTCCCATCGCCTTTTCTTCTTCGCCCATCGCTATCAGTCTGACATATCCCTGGGAATTGACGCCCAGCGGGCATGCCTGCCTGCATGGCGAGAGCTTGAGCCTGAGGTTATCCATAGGACATTTTTCCACGCAGATGCCGCATGCCACGCACTTGTCCTTATCGACAACTATGTTGTCCGTAAGTGCCGTCAACAGGTTGATCCCGCTCACCTTAATCCTCCCTAAGCCTTATGATGTCCCTGAGGCCGATGTTGACGTCGCGGGGCTCGGAGCCCTGCGACAGAACGATGTGCTTTACCCATTCGCTGTCGTTCTTCTCCGGATAATCAGTCCTGTAATGCCACATGCCCCAGCGGCTCTCCTTGCGTGTGATCGACGCGCGTGCGCTGAGGTCTGCGCACTGGATTATGTTTTCGATCTCGTAAGATTTAAAGAGGTCATGCACGCTTCCCACCCGGACCTGTTCGTCAAGCTCCTGCCTGAAGCGTTCCATCCACCAGAGCGCGCGTTCCAGCTTGTACTCGTTTTTCGGCGGCACGATGTAATCGTTTATGATCCTTCGGACCTTATATTCGAACTCCTCGACCGGTATCGGGTTAGACCCGCGTTCCAGCCGGATGTTACGGTCTTTCATGGCTTTTCTCACCTGTGCGTCGTCATAGTCCGCCTTGCCGACGCCTTCAGCGTAGCTGGTGGCTCTTTCGGCGGCAATCTCGCCGAATACGAAGGCACCTGTCAAATGTCCGCGCGCCACCAGCGAGGTATCGCCTGCAGCGAACAGACCCGGCACCGTGCTGGCCGCGTTCTCGTCAACGCGCACGCCCGTGAGGCCGTGGCCGCCGCAGAGGAAGCATTCGGTGGGCCAGAGTTCGATCTCTCCGGTGCGGAAGTCCACGCCGCGG
>CAYNVT010000154.1:0-9164 GCA_964400685.1 uncultured Bacteriovoracaceae bacterium
AGAAAAAGGAGATAATCGAATGATCAGAAAATTGACATGTTTGGTTGTTATCGGGATTTTTCTGTGTGCGGTTCCCGTCACGGCTGCAAATACAGATAAGGAAAAGGCGGCTATAGCCGTAGCCGAGAAGTGGCTCAAGCTTGTCGATCAGGGAAAATACACCAAAAGCTGGCAGGAGTCTTCCAGATATTTCAAGATGCTCGTTAAAGAAGACCAGTGGATTGAGGCTGCCCAGACAACGCGCGGGCCGCTTGGCAAAATGGTTTCGAGAAAGGTGAAGAGCGCCACGTATACCACAAAGCTGCCGACTGCACCCGACGGGGAATATGTCGTAATCGAATTTGAAACTGCTTTTAAATACAAGAAATCGGCAATTGAGACTGTCACGCCTATGATGGACAAGGACGGCAAATGGAGGGTGTCCGGATACTACCTCAGATAAGCTGCCTTCACAGGCAGACAACCGGAAAAAGCTTATACTTTGAAACACAGGGGGGCCTAATGATACTCAAAAGGATTATGACCATGTTTTCAATCGCTCTTTTAACTGTCCTGTCTTCAACAGCAGCGCTGGCAGGCGATTTCGACTGGATGAAAGATTTCAACATGATAGCTCAGGCCGATCCATCAGGATTCAGAGCAAGGCTCGAGACCCGCTTCAAGATAGGCGATGTCGAGATCAATGCCGTATTGGGCAATGTTAAAAGTCCCGCAGATGCCTATATGATACTACGGTTCGGAGAAATGTCAGCGAGACCATACGACTATATAATAAAAAAATACAAATCCGGTAAAGGCCAGGGCTGGGGTGCACTTGCGAAGAGTCTTGGCATCAAACCGGGGTCAAAAGAGTTCCATGCCCTGAAAAACGGCGACGATATTTACTACGTAAAAAATAAAGGAAAGGGTAAGGATAAGAATAAGGGTAAAAACAATAATCAGCAGTAAAAAATACCGTCAGACTTATTTTAGTGTCCAATAATAAAAACAAATGATTCGAGGCATTATATGAAAGCCAAACAAAACCCGAAAGCTCAAAGCAAAGAGGTCCTAACTGCCCACCGCAGAATATTCAGGATGTTTCTTCTTATACTTACAATTTTTGTTTCTTTAACGATAGCGAACGAGCTTCTGGACCTGCCGAGCTATCTGTTCGGTGATATGCCGACATCGTTATCGCAAAGAAAAGGCGAGGTCATGATGGAGATATTCATTTATCTTATCGTCCTGTCAGCATCGTTCTATATCTTTGAGAAGAAGATAAAGTCGCAGATAAAGATACTCGAAGGATTTATTCCCATCTGTGCGAACTGCAAAAAAATCAGGCAGGATATAGACTGGAAAGTGCTGGAGGACTACATAAGCGAGAACTCGCTGGCAAAGTTCAGCCATACGATATGCCCCGAGTGCACCAGGAAGCTTTATCCGGAACTTGCGGACAGAATATTGGCGAATCACCCGGATGAGGGTCATTGAGGAGGACATTAATATGATGAAGAAAAAATGCAGGGCGATATTGTTTCTGATTCCGCTTTTCTTAGGCATTGCTTCATATGCATGTGCATCGGAACCACTATCATGCGACTATCACGAAAATGCCGGACTCATGATAACAGAGAAGGAATGCCTGTCATTCCAGGCCGGGAAAAATGTTAAAGGTTCCCAAAGTGATGCAGTGATATCTGGCAATGTCATAACGAAGGCGAAATACGATATAGACGGACTGGCGTATCTTTACAGCGGTGCGGGCGTTTTCTGTTTTAATAAAAGAGGGCTTGCCATAAGGGTTTTGAACTTTGACAACGGGCCGGACTATTTTGAAGAAGGACTGGCGCGCACTGAGAAAAACGGTAAGATAGGCTTTTTTGACAAAAAACTCTCAGTAGTAATCAAGCCTCAATATGACTTTGCCTTTCCATTTAACAAAGGTGTTTCAATAGTATGCAGCGGTTGCACAAAGAAAAAGACAGGCGAGCACACCGAAATCGCCGGCGGCAGATGGGGAGCGATAAACAGAAAAGGCGAGATAATTCAGCCTGTCAAATTTTCCAAGCAAGAGCTGCTAAACAAGATAAAATAGAAGAATGGGAATAAAACTGTACAGTAAGGGCATTTTACCGGAAGAACACCCAGATTTAAATCAGTTTGCTTAATCCATGCCTGAAGCCTGGCAATGAGGATAAAGGATTATGATTGATTCTATACCTAATGGATACAAAATCCGATCTGCATGCGCAGAAGATTTGAAATTCCTGAAAGAAATCGAACTGGCGGCTGCCCGGATATTTCCAGCAGATGTAATTCCTGAAGATGTAAGAAATCAGGCACTGCCTTTGGAAACCCTTGAATCCGCACGGAAAGAAGGAAGACTTTTTATTGCTGTTGATAATGAGGAAAAACCTGCAGGTTTCATCGCTGTCCGAAGGAATGATGATGAGGCGTACGTCATCGAACTTGACGTTCATCCCGACCATCAAAGAAAAGCTCTGGGCAGGGCGCTTATTGGAAAAGCTGTCGAATGGTCAATATCGCAGAAATGCACGGTTCTTACGCTGACTACGTTTTCCGGAGTGCCCTGGAATGCCCCTTATTATGAAAGACTCGGTTTCAAAAGGCTTAAAGATGGTGAAATCAGCGACGCCCTTATCTGCCAGCTTATGTTAGAGGATAAACTTGGACTTAAGGACCGTGTTGCGATGCGTAAAATGCTTTAATGACTGATAAATGTTTTTCGTTGATGCACAGGCGTGATGCTCTTCATTCAATGGGGGAATCGGCGGCTCCGGAAAATGTTAACTGGCCGTTGCCGTTGATTGATTCGGCGTATGTAAAACTTTAAGCCCGTAGGGACTTAATTATAAGTTTCGGCTTTCTCTGTATCGCTAACTTCCATTGCTGCCGATAAGGAGTTCAGAGACCCCTGTTGTGATCTCTAAAAGGAGGATCGATTGATGAAGAAATCAGGAAAAAGAATTATCATGCTTGTTTCAATATGCACCTTTTTCATTTTTACAGGCGGCGGTTATGTTTTTGCAGAAGGAGGAGGCCATGAAGGCGGCGGAGAAACTATATCCGGTCCTGCCACCGGACATCTCGACCCGAGCGTGACCAGGCAGAATATCGAAGACGAAGAAATCAGGGAGGGTGTTTACAGGCCCAAAGACTATCCTTATGATGACAGCCTGCAGAACAATGCTCCATCAAATCAAAATGATGATTCCGATAATGATGACAGTGATGACGATGATAACGACAATGACGATAACGATAACAATTAGCAGCCAGGTTTTATGAGTCTGTCAGCGTCAGTATCAGGGACAGGCTTGACGAGGATATTATACCCGCTTCAGGCCATGCGATCATGTACATGTTCATTGAAATTCCGTTTTGAACGACCGCATCTATTCCCGTGACCGCATCCTGGCTGGTTGAAGATACCCATTTTGTCGAACCAGCCGCACCCGCCGGAGCACCTACTGTGACTCCCAGATAAACGAATGACGGGAAGTTCTCGCTTGTCGCTATGGTCATCTTCTTTGAATTCGATGAGCAGTTCGTTGTTATTGAATAGCTTGAATTTACTGTGTTGGAAACCGGATTAGCCCCCGCCGCATCGACATGGTCAACTGCAACATTGAAGGCTGAATCCGCCAGTTCAATTTCGTTTATGGCGGCAACTTCATAATTAATCGTTACATTATCGTTTGCCGCGGCATACGCAAGGCTGTATGAGCCAAACAAAAATAATACTGCAAAAGCAAGTCCGTAAACGGATCTCACAATACTGTTCATGCCTATGGCCCTCATATTTTTTTTATCGGATGAATCTGAAATTGGATAAGTGCTGTTTTTAAAATCTGATACCAGGGAAAGCCTCTTTCCTAACAGAATCAACAATATGATTGTTTCTGTCAAACAAGCAACTTGTTTGCAGAGTTTTCTTGAATTTACTTCAAGCCCGATTGCTGCCGATAAGATTTCCAGACTCCCGATATATGTTTTAAAATGGAGGATAAGAAAATGAACAAATCAGCGGAAAAATTTGTCGTGTCCATTACAGTATCTTTACTTTTCATCTTTGCCGGCAGCGGTAATCTTTTAGCAAAGACCGGGTATGAGAAGTGCGGAGAAACCATCTTCGGAAAGATTATTGAAGACAATTCAGTCATGAATGAGAACAGACGGGAATCGGATTTTTTTTATAAGGGCAATTCAATAAACAATAGAAACATTATGCTGGCAGACAATGCCGAAAACCGGGACCCGATTGACAGTTCGGAGCTTGATGACCCCATTGACAGGACAGAAGTTGAGGACCCTGTTGACAGGAACGACAGTGAAAAGAATGATCCCATAGACAAAGAGGACAGGGACAATCATCCCATAAACAGCGCCGAAAGGGGTCAGGCACCTCAGGGCGACGACATCGACAACGACGGGGATAATTAAAATATCTCCTTTTGAATCATTATTAAGATGATGGGAGTGAGAAAGAAAACACTTAAAACAATTATCGAAGCGGCACGCGGGTCGTCTAAACCCGATCTTGTTATCAAGGAAGGAAATGTTGTCAACGTCTTTACCGGTGAAACAGACGTCACCGATGTGGCGGCGTTTAAACCGGTAGGATTATACTTTTGAGTGGTGAGTGGTGAGTGGTGAGTGGTGAGTGGTGAGGAGTTAGGAGTGAGGGGTGAGTGAGAAAATAATTATGAATAGAACAACAATTAAATGGGTTATATGGTCTGTTTGTACAATTGCTATGGTCGGGTGCATTGTCGATCTTGCCTTTTATGACTTCATCAAAATGAATGATGATTGCAACTTGGTTCTGATAATAATCTTGGGTCTGTCCCTTGGTTTTACAGGGATTGGAATGAGGCAATGGTAAATATTTTTTGAAAGGAGAAATATCATGGCCGAGAATAATTCAAATGATAACCGGATGAGCATTATTACAAAAGATGAACTGGAAGAACTGGAAAGCAAGGTCAGGTTCCATACCACCCGGCACGGTACGAGGATGGCTTATCATGAATACGGAGATCCCGAAGGCCCGCCGATAATCTTTTATCACGGAACGGGTTCGCATGTTCACGGCATGCTCCTTCATAAACCGGCGCTCGAGCTTGGTTTCAGGATCATTGCACCTGACAGACCCGGGGTGGCGCAGTCGGATTTCAGGCCGGGATGGACCGTGCTGGATTATGCGCAGGATGTGGCCGGGCTGGCTGACAGCCTGGGCATCGGGAAATTCGGGGCCATAGGCATTTCGGGAGCAGGTCCGTCGCTCATGGGAAGTGCTTTCATATTGCCAGCCAGGCTCAACTGCGTGGTTGACCTTGCCTGCGCCATGCCGGTTTATGCCGATTGCGAGATGGCCGCATATCTGGGAACTGCGGATCGTTTCTATGCCCTGCTGGGAACAAGGCTTCCGCTAGCCCTGTTCAAGATTCCGTTCTCGCTACTGGGTATTATGCAGAAGGTCATGAAAAGCCCGGAATCGTTTGCAAAGATGTTCGATTCGAGCCTGTGTCCTGCTGACAAGGAAATCTTCAAGCTGCCTGAAGTGCAGTATCTTTTCATGAGGGATTTTCAGGAGCTTTTCAGGCAGGGCTCGACAGGGCCTGCCTATGACGCCCAGACTGTTTACAAAGACTGGGGCTTTGACCTTAAGGACATCGGCTTTCATATTGAAATCTTTCAGGGAACCGCGGATATTTTCATTCCAAAGAAATTCAGCGAATATCTGCAGAACAAGGCAAAGGATGCCCGGTTAAATCTGATTGAGGGTCAGGGGCATTTCTATCACCTGGTGTACGGCTATCAGATGCTTGAAAATGTAAGAAAACGCTTTTATTCTTAATGTAGTGGTCAGGAGGGCCTGTTGCCTGAGAATTGGAGAAAAATTTTATGCATGGCATCTTTATTTGGTATTCTGGCCTTGTGCGGGGGTTGCGGTATGAAGCCGGCTATAGTCTATGTGGTCGAAATTGACTGTGACCGTCAGCCTGTTTTTCCGCAAAGGTGTGCCTCTTGCGCTCGAATCGGCAGCGAAATGCCGGTTGGCATAGAGGTCGGCGACGAAGAAGGCAGGGTCGATTATTATTTATACGGATTTGGGGTTTCGCCGTCCCAGGGGCCTCTTCTGAGGATACCGATACATGAGAGTTGTGCCAAGGCAATCCGCAATGATTTTCTCAAACGGCTGGCCCTTATCCTCCTGCTTGCCGCAGCTGTTATCGCCCTGGGCATGTACCTTCACCACGGCCTCCTGGGCCTCATTGCAGCTGTTATCATTTCTACTCCGCTACTCTACATTCAGATGATGAAACCGGTGCCATTCGAGTTTTATAAAACACCGAACTCATGTGTCCTAATTTTTTCAAACCGTGAATATTCGCGGGAGTTTGCATGGCATAACGGGGTGGAAGTTGAGGAATGCGAATATTCGAATTCAGGCATCCCGGTAAAGATAGAAAAGAGGAGGAAGGAATGAAGGAATATTTAATTAAGACACTGGGAAGGCCGGCTTCAATCCTGTCCTCCGGTGCAGCATCCGGAGCACAGAAGCCATCCCTGCTCGACTCGACATCACTAGTTGAATGTCTTAAATAAAATACTTTGAAGGAAATTGAGAAGATGAAACAAATGATTGAAATAACTATTTTAATGGCCTAGATTAAGATCAGAAAATAGACCAATATATGGAGTAAAGATATGAAAGCAATTTCAATAAATAATGACATTATTCCTATTGCCGAATTCAAAACCGGCATATCGAAATGGTTTAAAAGTCTTAATGAAACAGGCCATCCGCTTGTAATCACTCAAAACGGCAAGCCTGCCGGTGTGCTGCTGACACCAAAAGACTATGACGACCTTATTTATAGAAAGTCATTTCTTGATTCTGTAAACAGGGGCATTGCCGATGCCGATAACGGCAAAACAATCAGCACAAAAGAACTCAAGGCAAAACTGGCTTCAAGAAGGAGCGGGGAATAAGGGCTTGAAGAAAATTGTCTGGGCTGATGAAGCAGTTGTCAGGCTGATTGAGATTGAAGAATATATTTCACAAGACAATCCTGAGTGTGCAGCCGGATTTGTTGAGAGTATTGTTTATCATGTTGAAACCATATTACCCGGTAATCCTGAAATTGGACGAACAGTATCTGAAATCGGGAATACGGATATAAGGGAACTGATATTCAAAAAATACCGTATTGTGTACAGGATCAGTAGAAATAAAATCGAGATTCTTACTATTTTTGAGGGTCACAGGTTATTCAGAATTGAAGAGATAAAACAATGAAGTAGATTATCCAGATTGATAATGTAAGGATTATAAAAGGGTTTTGCCGCCATCTTCAGAGATTGGATTATTAAAGGTGAACAAGTAAATGAACCAAGAATTAACATCATACTGCGGGCTCTGCTGTATTGACTGCATTCCGTCGAATACTGAATTCTTCGAACTTATTGAAAGGTTCGAAGACATGCTTGATGAATTGCAGTTCGACAAGTATGCGGAATTAAAATCAGAAACCGATGGTGTGTTCAATGAATATCCGAAGTTTGTTTCTGTCCTTAAAGGCATGAAGGCGCTTCGCTGTTCAGGCCCGTGCCGTTTCGGCGGAGGGAAGAAGGAATGCGTTATCAGGGACTGCGTGCTTTCAAAGGGGCTGGAAGGCTGCTGGGATTGCACCTCGCGGCCCGGATGCAGTCTGCTGGCAAGGCTTCGCACAATCCATCCGAACCTTGATTATCACCTTGACCTTATCAAAGAACTCGGGGCTAAAAAGTGGTTTGAAAAGAGAGAAGAGCATTACCGGTGGCAGGTGAAATAGTTCGATTGTTTCATGATGTGCTATCACAATATGATTGCACAAATCGCATTGATATATTAATATGATCACATGAACAGCACTCAAAAGAAAACACTTGCTGCTATATTTGAAACGCCTGTTCCCAGGAATATTGAGTTCAAACGTATCGAGTCTTTGTTTATTGCTTTGGGTGCCAGGATTATTGAAGGAAGCGGATCAAGGGTCAGGTTTGAGTTGAACGGTGTTATTGCGACATTTCACCGGCCTCATCCTGAAAAAGAGGCAAAGCCATATCAGATCAGCGATGCGAGGCAATTTCTTGAAAAGGCAGGAGTAAGACCATGAATACTATGATTTATAAAGGTTACGCCGCAAGAATCGAATACAGCGACGATGATCAATGTTTTATAGGACACATTGCAGGTATTAATGATGTCGTTGGATTTCACGGCGATTCAGTCAAAGAGCTGAAAACGGCTTTTCATGAAGCGGTCAATGATTATCTTGCTACATGCAAAAAGCTGGGCAGGGAACCTCAGAAACCTTATTCCGGGCGTATGATGCTCAGGGTTCCGCCTGAAGTTCATGCACGTGCCATGATGATGGCCCAGGCGCATGGCAAGAGCCTCAATCAATGGGCGGCGGATGTGCTTGCAAATGCGCAATGACGCTTTTTATCAATACTTATCAAATGGAAACGCTTGAAGAAAAAATTGCCCGCGTTCTGAACGAAGAGATTAAGGTCGAGCCTTATGATCCTTGCTGGCCCGTGATGTTCGAACAGGAGAGGCTTCACCTTCTGGCATGCCTGCCTCTGGATATCATCGTCAGGGTCGAGCACTTCGGCAGCACGGCTGTCCCGGGCCTTGCCGCAAAGCCCATAATAGACATGCTGGTCGAGGTGGCGAGCCTCGATGAGACAAAAAGAAGGATTGCGCCGCTACTTGAGGCACAGGGATACGACTATTTCTGGAGGCCTTCGTTCGGCGACGACGTCCCGCCGTATTATGCTTGGTTCATAAAGCGTGATGAAATTGGCAGGAGGACGCACCATATCCACATGGTCGAATCCGGGTTCGAGAACTGGGAAAGGCTCAGGTTCAGGGACTATCTGATTGAGCATCCTGAGATCGCCCGCGAATACGGCGAACTGAAGATGATGCTCGCAGCCGAATTCAATCACGACAGGATCGCATATACGAAAGCAAAGGGTGATTTCATCAACCGTATAACGGAAGCGGCAAAATTGAACGGATAAGGTTTCAAGTAGAGAGCTAAAAGAACAAGACGTAGTTTTCGAAGGGGAAACGGCGTATATTCGATTTTACATTTAAAATG
>CAYNVT010000155.1:0-7527 GCA_964400685.1 uncultured Bacteriovoracaceae bacterium
CGCCCTGACTACAACACCTAGAGGTGGGTCAACGTAAGGTTTGCGGATTCGGGATAAAACAAAATTGTTTACCTCAATCACTAGCGGCCTGAAAGAGCGGTTCGCGCTGGGCAAGGAACAGTTCTTGACGACCTTTCGGGTTCTCCAGGGACCGCCTCCAAGCCGAATAGTTGCCCGCATGCATCATATCAGGCTGATTCACAGACTCTCCTGTAAAGACTCAATGTTTTATGGGCTGTTGTAGGCCACAAGAATGATTTTGCCCTTGAAATGCCCCATTCTCCAACTTCCATCCTCCGTTTTGAATCACGTAGCAAGCTTGATATTTTTTCGCTCAGGGCTTTTGCGTCGTCCGGGTCAAAGAGCAAATCGGAACGGTCAACAATTTCGGGAATCGAGGAGCAATTGCTTGCCAATACTGGCGTCCCACAGTTCATGGCCTCAAGGGGCGGCAAGCCAAAGCCTTCATATCGTGAAGGGAAAACAAAAAGAGTAGCCAATTTATAAATATGGGGCAGATCTTCCTGGGGAATAGGTCCAAGAAATCTGAGATGATCTTGGATTCCTAATGTATTGGCTATATCAGGAATATTCTCGACTAGCCCCTTGAGAAGTTGTTTTCTTGAAGGTTTGAAACTGCCACCGAGGACAAGAAGTTCTCGAACCCCTTTTTCTCTTGCTTCCGCATATGCCTGCAAAAGGATCTTTACGTTCTTTCTGAAATCAAAACCCCCAATATAGAATATAAATCTATCAGGGAGAGAATACCGGGCTTTTATTATGCTGGTCATCTTTTCGTCTATGTCGACTCTAAAGACATCATCTGAAGAAATTCCGACAACCTCAATCTTTTCTTGACAAATGCCAAGATATGATTTGATATCATTCTTAGAATGCATAGAATCGGTAATTATGAGGTTTGCTTTTTTTATATTTATTTCACTCCAAGATAAGATTAATTGTCTCAATAACGAACCTCTATATATCTTGAATACTTTTGGAATAACATCGTGCAAAGTAACAACATGCTTAAAATAATTTCTATGAGAAAGTGGAGAACATAAATATGGCGTATGCATTATATCTATATTATACTTTGAAGCCAATTTGACAAGCATATATTCGAAAGAAATCATATTTAATATGTCATTACGATACTTTTTGTTATTGACTGAGCATATATAAATATTAGGCGTCATATGATTATCGAAGTTGCTGGTGTCACCTTCAATGAAAACAGTTAAAGATTCATTTTCATCACATAGTGTCGATAAATATCTCACCAAATTAATACTATATTGACCAATGCCAGTATGCGGCTTTGAAATGTAATATCCGTTAAATCCAATTCGCATAATATATTTAAATAAAAATATCAATCAGTGAATGCATCTAAAACCTAATGAATGTATATGTTGTTGACTTTATCATGTAGCTATCATGTTTCCTTCGCCATCATTCTCATCTTATGTACCCAGTATGCGGAGGTTAAAGCTTCGTGGCAAAATATTGTATGCTGATAATGAGCTTTCCATTTCATAATATTGTCGTAAGTAATATCTTTCCAACTAGTAACCGTAATCACGGGAAGAGAAGAAAATAGATTGTCGATACTGGAGGAAGTGACGAGTACGATATGGCCTAGAGCAAGCGCCTCCCACGTCCTGTGACAGTCAAGGCCAACGCCATGGGGACTAAGGACGAAAGCATATTCTCCCCTTTGCCTCCACATCTCGCTCCTTGGTAAAGGCGTTTGCTGAGAAAAAACCAACTCATTTCCGGAAAGCTTATATGCAATCCGCCTCCTGCTCTCGCGAAATCTTCTACCCTTAGACGTTTGATATCGCAGGTAATGTCGAAGCCCCAGCCCTTTTTGCCAGGCAAAATCGAGATATATTTCGGGGATTCGCTTTGCCGCTGGGGGCAGGCTTTTGCTTATAGATTTCAATCTCTGCTCTTGTTCGAAGGGAGAACCGACTTTCTCTCCCCACATTGCTTTTTCGCTTAAGGAATGATAGTCAATACCAATTGGTATGGGTGATATTTTCTCATTTGCGACTGAGCCATCAAAATTTTGAGTATACCAGTGCACGATCTTCGGCGATTGCAGAATAGTTCGTGCCTCGTGCATAAGTCCGGATGGCACGCTGCTGTCAGAATCCCCGGTAATCAGGACAAAGCGCGATTTTACATGGGGAAGAACCTGCTTCACAAAGGATTTCAGCCATGAAAGCCTTACCCATACCAGTTCGCCATCTCTGATATTGAAATGGTCCGAGGGCTTCATGATCAGATTATCGGGAAGCCTGTTCGAATACATCGCTCCAGCACAGGTCGTAACAGGAACATAGTTGGTACCATCAGGGAATTCGTCAGGGATTCTGCGGTCACAAAGAGAGGCTATTCCTTTATTCCAGACCAACTCGACCTTCTGTTTAGCAGACATTTGGAAATTCCCTTGGTGATGCGAGAGTCGAGCGACAATAGAATAGGTCCGAGCGCAGGATTAGCGACAATCTATTGCCATAATTTCCGGCATACAGGATGTTTCGGAGCAGTCTCATACTCAGCTTGCTTCTTTGAAAATTAATAGAGTATGTACGGGCAAGATGCCGGCCTCTAGGCTGATGTTTTAAAAGGCGCAGCATGCCACTCCCTTCTCTTCTTAACCAAGATATACGAAGTAAATGGCAAGGCAATAAGTAGATTAATACAGGCAACAGAATATGTCATTATTTCAGCAGTAAAATATTTCGCAGCTATAACAGAACAAATTGCCGTACTTATGCCACTAGTGAGCGACATGATAAGTAATGGCTCTACCCTGTGAGCCCGCAAATAGCCAGCCATTGATATAACAAGTAAAGTAGTTATGTTGCTGAATAGAATGGCAGCTATTGCAGGCAAGGATAATAATCTGTCACCAATTATTACAAAATACCTCTTGATAAAAAATATAATGCATAGCAATGCAACAGACATGGCAATGCATATTATTAAGGCTTGAATAGTGCTTTTCAGTGATATGGCATCAAGTTCATTAAATTGCCTTTTCTGAATTAATACGCCATACATGGGGAACTTTGTAGATATCCACGCAACACTAAAAGTCAGGGCAACGGAAGATATGCTTAAGCTCATTCCCATCTGGCCCGCTACTGCTGGACTTTGATATCGGAACAGCAATGGATTAAAAAGCTGGCTGAGCATATAGCCCGAAATCGAACTCAGTGCTATGCGCCATTGCATTGGAAGGACTTCACGACGCCAGGCGACCTGTGTTAGAAGGCTGGACCCGGTAGTCATGAGGACTTGCCGAATTAAGCCTTTGAAATTCATATATATCCACGCGATTGAAACAGCAAAGTTAGAGACGGCAACCATAGATGCCGCCAGCAAATTCCCTTTTGATACAATGACCAGCCAAATGGAGAGAGCGCCAAGCAATGCCTGGTAAAGTCTCATCTTCTGCAGTTCCACAACTTTCCCGCATCCTTCGATTATATTGACAACTGGATAAAGAAACAGGTTTAGCGTGCTGAAAACAACAAGAAATAACCAGGGCAGCGCGTAATTAACCTTTCCTGATTCAGAGTTGGAACCAAAAAAATACAATCCGACCGGAATCAGTATAATAAGAAGGGCAACAGATAAAAAACCGTACCACTTCAACCCTTTACGCATTATTGAAAGTAACCGTGAGAGTGATTCCGGGTTCCCGGTCAGGGTGCCGCCATCACTCCAGGAAAGGTATGCGTATTCATGGCTGGCAAACTGCATCAGAATAACTCCTAGGCCAAGTTCAAGCAGAATTGAAATGGAAAGAATATTGGCAAATGTATAATAATAACCCTGCTCCGCAGGTGTGAAATATTTCGAAATCAGCAAAATTGTAATTGGTTGGGCGACAAGGGAAAAACCTCTCCCCATGAGTACATACAGTATTGCTTTATCTACCCCTATTTTTCTAAGAAAATTTTGTACAATTCTCAGCAAGGAATTCCCCGGACAAAAGCTACCTTGGGTTTGATGGTATACGAGTGGTTTTTATAACCTCATATATTTGCCTGTGATCATGGGTATGCTCACGAAACAGCACATACTCCGGTGGAATTCTTTGCAGATGATCTCAGCTCGAATCCTTCGCAAGAAGCAGCATCACAAATTGGAAACCAGCAGTATCTCGCCCGGAGTTTCCGGATGGAGACAAATCATTCGCAAAGGGTTAATGATTGATCACGTAGCATACTGTTCCGTTACTTGAATGACCTTTCCATTCAACGAATATGGGCATAGGTTACGATCAATTGTTGCTGTTTCACAGTTTTTCAGTTTTTCAAGAACTTCCTCGGAAGGCGAACCTTTGCAAATGTGCCGATTTCCCGCCAACGGTCTTTATCTTCATCCGGCATCGTTTCCGCATATTCTCGGACAAATGCCAGGAAAATGCCGATAAAGAATGCCGTGCCGGTCGCAAGTAATACCATGAGCAATCGCTTCGGCTTGCTTTTACGCTCCGGCGACTTGGCTGTTTGCAAAACCTGGAAAGACACGACATCTTTTGTTTCGTTTATTTTCGCAAGTTCGTACTGTTTCGACAAAATTTCTACAATGGACTCCTGAATTTTGAAATCGCGCATGAGACGCACATATTCCTGCCCGAGATCCGGAATGGAGCCGACGGAAGGTATGGAACCGCCGCCTGTACCCTCGATCTGGTCAATCTGTGCTTTCAGGTTGCCAATAAAAGCTTTTGCGGTTTTCACCTCCGGGGCTGAGTCGGTGAACTGGAGCTTGAGGGCTGCTAACCGCACCTCCTGGCTTGCCAACTGAGCCCGGAGTTGAGCAACCCCCGCAATGGTCGCCTTGACCTGTTCCGGCATATTGAGAGTTTTATTTTTTGCCTGAAACAGCTTTAACATCTCTTCTGACTGCGCAAGATCACCCTTGGCAGAACTAAGGCGCCTTTCGAGAAAAGAGCGGCTTTTGCCGGATCCTGTTACGTTGAGATTGACGGTAAGGCTCCCAAGCTGGTTGACGTATGCATTGGCTATAGCGGCGGCCCACTGGGGGTTGCGGTCTTCGACGCTGATGGTAACCACACCGTCTTTCTTGCCGGTCGTAAACACAGAACAGCTGTCAAGCAGCTTATAGACATCGCTTCGGTAATCTTTGTCGAAGCGCTTCATCAGGTTAAGCTGATCAATGACCCGATCCTTCATGGCCTCACTTTTCAGCATGGTTACATAGAGTTCCTCCTGCGTCTTGCCAACGATTGAAGCGCCCGCTAGGCCCGCCAGTCCACCCAATTGGTTAAGCATGGCACCCGCAACCCCCTTCTCCTCCTGGGCAGGCACAATCAGGGCGGTGGACGTATAGATATTCGGAAGCAGAAGAGAAAATGCGGCGGTCAGGAGCGCCGCCGCACAGCTAATGCGGAAGACCATATTCTTGCGCTTGACAATCACGAGCAGCAGATCGAGCAGATTTATCTCTTTGTCACGGGAAGACAGTAACGTGGTTTTGCTGTTCGCAGGTTGCTGAGAAGACATGGAGCGCTCCAAAACAAGGGTTTACCCAGGGAATTTACTGTTATGGCCTGCTGCCTGCTTTTATTTCAGGCCAAGAAAGATCGTCCCGGCAGACAGGGCTATCTGGGAAATGATGGTGGTTATATCCTTGATATTCCGGAGCCAGGCGGTTTTCTCAAGCTGTTTGGGAACCACAATACTGTCCCCGGCTTGTGGCTGCATGGCATAGAATCCGCCGAATGTCCACTTTTTCCCCTCCGTGTCCCAGTGGAACCCAAGTGAAGACTGATGTCGACTGAAGACCGAGCCGTCGGCCTTCACAACATAAATCTCTTCCTCTTCCGCATTTCCGGTAACCCCTCCCGCCTGGTTCAGGTAGTAGGATACGTCATTCCCGGGAAGGAACAGAAGCGTTGTGGGGTTGTATACCTCGCCGATAACGACGACGGCGCCGAGAGATTGAGGGATGTGAAGGCTGTCCCCCCCCATGAGCTCCAGATCATAGGGAGTGTCTTTGAGGGTTTCCAGTGACGAAAGTCGGATGCTGACCCGTCCTTCCGGCTTGAGCAGTTTGAGTTTATCCAGGCTTGCCTGGAGTCCCTGAAGAGAGGATTTAGTCGCCTCCAACTCTTCCTTCGAAGCCGCAACGGAGCCCAGAGAAATCATCTTTTGCCCAATCTCCTGCTCGGTCTTGAAGATGAAGTCATCCATCCTTTTCTGCTGAAGATCGCGTACCTGGGCGCGGGTGAACTTCGCTCCGTGGAGATACGCTTTCGGTGAATAGCCGCCTGCCCGTACAAGCACGGAGCTGAGACGCTCTCCCTTGAAAATCGGATATGACCCGGGAAACATGACTTCACCGGTCAGTGTCACATAGCGCTCGGTTTCCTCAATCCAATTAGGAAGACGGCGGATTTGAACGGAATCATACGGCTCGAGAATAATATTCTGGTCCGGATTTCCTGCCAATGCCTCCTTCAGGTCGACATTGATAGGCGAAGACGAGACTCCTTTGTCGGTAAGCTTGATTCGGGTTATCTCCACCGGGCCGAGAAAGGCTGTCTTTCTGACGTTTCCGGCGTCATAGACGAGATCGCGGAGGCGCATATTGTCATACAGGCGGTATTCACCGGGCTTCTGCACATCCCCGTAAATCCGCACCGTCGGCCGTTCCTCCATTTCCCATCGAGAAAAAACCTTCAAACGGTCGAACTCACGGAGTTCAACATTGTGTTTTTCATCTCCGCTTAGAGCCTTGCCGAGATCAATGGAGAACTTTTCCGCGTGGTAGTCCGGCGGCTGCAGTCTGGTAATAACCGCAACCTTGGTGTACGTTTCCGGAAGGATCTCGTCGTTTGAAAAGAGATCCTTAACCCGCATTCCGGTTTTCAAGGCAAAATCTCCGGGCCTGCGCACGTATCCTTCGACGCGGACATGGTCCCGCAGAGTCAAGTCGATGGGAAAGATTCGAACCAAATCCTGATTCCTGATTCTTATTTCCTTTACGATATCCAGAAAGGATTTCTTTTCGACACGGGGATCCACATTGAAATCACTCACCAGCTTTTTGTCATTTGCCTTGACACGTACCAGTTGGATCCGTTGCAGATATCCTGTGGAATTTATCCCCCCCGCAAGCATGAGGAGTTCAGCCAGGTTCTTTTCGTCTTTAAGCTCGAAAATCGCCGGCCGATGAACATTTCCGGAAACCCCGGCCACCCTCTTTATGACAGGGACATAAATTGTGTCGCCCGGCAGCAGCCGCACATCACAGCTTTTGTCACCTTTTAGGAAAAAGCCGTACAGGTCAACCGACATGGGGTTTTTTCCCTGTCTTCGTATCTGAATGTTGCGCAGACTACCGTTCTTTGTGGGCCCTCCAGCCGCGCTGAGTGCGTTGATAACCGTAGAGAGGGAGCTGATGTTGTATCCGCCGGGAGACTTAACCTCGCCCACGAGATATATCTTCATCATGCCCAGCTTTCCCATATTCACA
>CAYNVT010000155.1:7537-9028 GCA_964400685.1 uncultured Bacteriovoracaceae bacterium
AAAGTCCTTCAACTCACGGGCGAGGTGTGAGCGAATCAACTCCGGCAGATGGCCGAAGGGAACCCCCCAGACCCTGAGAGCGCCGAGCCTCGGAAGATAAATCTCGCCGCTTCGGTTGACCTCAAGCTCGTAGGAGCCGGTGACGCTCCCCCATAGCTGCAGAATGATATGGTCCCCCGGTCCGACGAGATAGTCGTCGCTGACGGGAACATCGGTCTGGGGTGGGAAGCCTGTTGAATCCTTGCGGAAAAAGTCGTAGCCGAACTGTTTCAAATCTCCTTTGGGAACAGGTTGAGGCCTGAACATATCATCGGTCGCCCACGGATCAGACATCGACTTCTCGATGGTGGACTTTTCAGCGAGCGGGAACAATCGAGCCTTTTCACTGTCCGACGATTTGCAGTACCTTTCAAAGCGAAGTTTCTCCAATTCGGACATCTTGGTGTACTCGGCGAACCTGGCCTTTTCAGCATCATTCATCCGTGCATACTCAGGCAACACGGCCCTTTCAAATTCCGTCAGCCGGGAAAGGTTCCGAAATATTACCTTTTCCAGATCCGACATTTTGCAGTAGTCGGAAAGCCTGGTTTTCTCCCTGTCGGACATCTCACGGTATTCCACCAATCGCGCTTTATCGTATTCACTCAACTCCTCCGGTTTCTGCAAAGCCTCGGAGTCGGGCGCCTGTTCAGCTCGTGTCTCTGCGTCAGCGGTGTTGCCCCGTGTTTTATCGGTCTTACCGGTGGTAAAGGGGGTGGTTGCGCCGGTTGAAAAAGGGTCGGTTGCTTTTGTGGCGTCGTAATGTAACGCCCCGCTTGTTCCAAGGGTAGTTGAAGGGCCGGGCAGGGGGGAAAAAAGGGGCTGTGGTTGCTTTGAGTTTGACTCAAGATTGAGTGATGAGGCTGGAGGATAATTTATTGATGAGATTTCATTGGAATCAGTGGCGAATAGGCTCGGGAGTAGCGGGGAAAGCATAAAAAAAACGATAACAACACATAAACTCTGTAAGACTCTACGTATCATAATAATAACACCCCAATGATAATCAAAAAACGTTAACCCATTGCTTTAATATTTTAATAATTTAATCGCAGGCTCCCGCCTCAAACGGGAGGTGTGCTCACAAACATTAACTCACCTTAAAGCGGTATTGTTGTAACACAAACCGGGAAAAAGCGTCAATCATTTGATTGTAAGGTTGTCATCAAGGAGGGTACCCCTTTGTATGGGAAGGACTCCCTTGGATGCCCATGATTAAAGGAGACATCGCCGTATCAACGGCATCCCCACTCAGGATATATGCGGCATTCAACGGAAGAGGTTGCGCTCCAGCCGACACCCATCACGTAGAATTCCCTTGACACGGTTGCCTGATCGCGAAAACCTGGTGCCGAAAAAAAGGGCCGCTGCTAAGCGGCCCCCGATCAGATGTTTTTAACCCAGATTTTCCATTAGCTGCATTGCCTGTAATGTCCTGATGTGGTCTAATGG
>CAYNVT010000156.1:0-1196 GCA_964400685.1 uncultured Bacteriovoracaceae bacterium
GCGTCATAGGCGAACCTTTCATGATAAACATACACGAGCTCTCTGGCTATATCGACATGCTGGCCTGCATGAAGACATACGAATGGCGCATGAAAAAGGAAACCGGCGGAGGCGGCATACTCTTCGACAGGGGCATTCATCTAATGGCCATGGCGAACATGCTGGGCGGGCCTGTCAAAAGCGTTTATGCAGCGACAAGACGCCCTGATAAAAAATGGGATGTGGATGAGGCGTCCATAGTCACGCTCACGCATAAAAACGGCATAATGACCAATGTCATCCTCACGTGGAACGCGCGCATCGCCCCGCCTGTGCCGATGATGGCCGTATACGGAAACGCGGGCAGCATAATCGAGTCGCCGGAGAAAAGGCTTCCCGGCCACCTCCAGTTCGAAATAGCCGAGATCAAGGTCTTCAGCGAAAAGGTGAAGGACTACTATATGGGCGTCGATCCCGCGCTTGTATGCGGCATAAAGGAATACATGAAGAACCTCGGCGACGACGAACTGCCGGATGCGGTTGTCGAAAAGACCTTTGCATCGGGCGTTACAATGGACATCGTGGAAGAGTTTGCGGGCTACAACGTCTACAGCGAGGCCATGAAGGACTTTATTGAATGTCTAGACACGGGCAAACCGCCGCGCGTGGGCGGCAGGGATGCGCGCTCGGATATCGAACTCGTTTTCGCCTCATACGAATCGGCAAGAACCGGCCAGGCGGTTATACTCGGGCAGTAAGAACAAACCGAATGAGACAGATTAATCTTTGTTAGCATCTTTGGCTTTGCTTATCAGCTCAATAGCTCATTAGCTTACCAGCTGACCCGAATAGGGAACCCTTCAATCACACTCATTTTCCATAAACTCGGCGGCAAGGCTTTTTGCATGGGCTTTGTCGTCTTCGGTAACAAGATGATCCCTGTAACGGTTGAAATACGGGTTTATCCAATCATTGAGTTTTGCGAATGCTGGGGATTTCTCTTTAAGCGCATTTTTCATGAACCTGACACAGTTCCGGCATCTCTTAGTCCTGACAGGATAGTCGTCAAGGTTTATGCCGTTAAAAAACGACATCATCCTCATAGCTGCAATCAGAGGGACTCGAAACAGTCTGAAAAGAAGACTCTTCCTTAGGCAAAGATCCACAAGATGGCGGGTGCAGCTGTTGCATTGAGTTACGGGTTTCATCCATTTATC
>CAYNVT010000156.1:1206-8934 GCA_964400685.1 uncultured Bacteriovoracaceae bacterium
CCATTACTTAAAACACGTATACGATATGCACCCGGTTGTCACCGCATAAAAAGGCCCCCGGGCATTAGCTGCGCCGGGGGCATAGGGGAAGGGGTGGGTATCAGAAATCGTACTGGAAGTGAATTCCCGCGTAAAGGTCGCTTCCGAGACTGTTCTCTCCTGCTGCATAAGTCGTATCTTTTGCGGTAAGAGTCTTCTGTGCGTCATCGCCGTTGTAGAACCAGGCCACTTCCGGTTGAATATAGAAGCCTTTCAGGGCCTCCCATTTGGCGTTTATGAAAGCGCCCTGGGTGCGGACATAATCTTCATAGGCGATCGAACCGGTATCCGTTTTCTGAACCTGGGACTGCTGGATTCCGTAGCCTACATATATGGTCACGGGCTTTACAGGGATGCCAGCCTGTATCCAGCCGCCGTAGCTGTTCACGTTTTTTATGTCGCTGCCTGCGGCATTGGCGACAGGGGCGCCCATGGTAGTCGTCTTCTTGGTGCTCGAGCGCTGATCGATGGAAAATGTGCTCAGATTCTGTCCGTACCAGAGTTCGGCTGCGAGCAGCAGGAAGTCTGTTTTCAATGTACCGTCCAGTGCTACAGCCCAGGAATTAACATTAATCGACTTTGTCGTATCTAGCGCATCATTCTGCTTGAGCTCATAACTCTGGTAATATGCGCTCGGCATGATCATGAACCTGTCGGTCTTGTATTCTACTGAGGCCATTATAACAGGTAAATAACTGTCAACTATGTGGCTTCCGCTTACAAAGGTATTTGCAACTGTTTCCTTAGTGTCCTGAAGAGCGATGTTTGCCGTAAGCCCGCCTGTCTTATATGAATATCTGAACTGGGGATTGCGGCTCGGGTAGAGGTTGCCGAAGCCGTTTAAGAGCTTGTCCTGCCTGAGGTGCTGCTCGGGGTCGAGCGGCGCCAGCAGAGAAGTAGTCTGGCCCAGGAGAACGCTGTTCGAACTGTTGAAGTTGTATTTTGCATACAGGTGTCTGGTGGTCCAGCTCGATGTATTTGTCGGAACCGCTACCTCATAGTATGCCAGGATGTCCTTGTATGAAGCCTTCAAACCCAGCCTGCTGTTACCGGGGTTTTCCAGGAACCAGTCGGTCTGTTTCGATTCCTGTCCCGCAGGTGTTTCGGGTGTGCTGCCGAGGTTGGAAAACCTGTAGCCCGCATCGAGTCTGATACTGCCGCTTAATTCCCAGTCGACATCCGCGAGTGTAAATTTGTAGGCATGAGATGCACCCGGTATGCATGTAATAAAAACGATTGCCGCTAACGCTAAATTCCATTTTCTGCCCATGTAAGTCTCCTTTCAACAAAGCAATTTTTGCAGAAGTAACTACAGGCGGGGAGTTAGGATGCCGTTAACCGGATATGAAAAATCGGTTAGCGGTTTATGAAAAATTGGTTAAGCCGCTGTTTATGATTGTTGGCAAAGAATATTCGCTGTAAATAAGTAATTATTAATCCTATCAGGAGAATCACATGGCATTTTTAATAGCGGCAGTTGACGACGAACCGGATATCCTGCACCTTGTTAGCCTGCATCTGAAAAAGGCTGGCTTTGAGGTTGCGGGTTTCCATGACGCCTTCGGTTTCAGGAAGTTCCTTGCAGGGACAAGAAAGCCTGACCTTATTCTCCTTGACCTGATGCTGCCCGATGCCGACGGCATCGAAATATGCAAAGCGCTTAAATCCGACGATGAAACAAAGGAAATCCCGGTGATCATGCTTACAGCAAAAAGCATGGAGACCGATAAGGTGACCGGCCTCGATACCGGGGCTGATGATTATATTACCAAACCCTTTTCCCCGCGTGAAATGGTGGCCCGTGTAAAGGCGGTACTCCGGAGGACCGGAGGGCTGTCGCAGGGGATAATAAAAATTGGCGATCTGATAGAAATCGACCATGAACGTTTCAGGGTTACCGTAAAAGGTGAGCCTGTACCTGTCACCGCTGTCGAATTCAAAATACTGTCCTTTCTGGCCGCAAACAGGGGGAAGGTCTTTTCAAGGGAAAGGATACTCGACCACCTGTGGGGAAACGAAAAGGCGGTCATCGACCGCACTGTTGACGTGCATATAAAAAATCTCAGGGAAAAGCTTGGCGTTGGCGCCTCTCTCATCCAGAATGTCAGGGGTGTGGGATACAGGATTGAAGAATGAAAAAATCCCTTTTTCTCAAAGTCTTGACAGGCTTCTTCATAACAGCCGTCATAGTTTCAGCCGTGACGCTATTCCTGTCCTTTGAAGTCATCTATGAATTTTACATAGAAAAAACTGAAAATTCGCTGATAATAAGAAACAGGCCCGTTTATGAAAAGGCGGCCGGACTGCTTTCGAAAGGCAGTATAAAGGAACTGAGGTCGGTTCTCAGCCATTACGGCAACCTCAATATGAACCGCATAACAGTGATCGACAGCGAAGGTGTGGTTCAGGCCGATTCAGCAGTCGACCCTTCAACCATGTACAACCACAAATCAAGGCCGGAAATAGCCGCGGCCTACAGCGGAAAGACCGGACGGTCCGTAAGGTACAGCACCAGCGTTCTGAAAGAAATGATATATGTGGCCGTGCCTTTGAAAAAAAACGGTAATATAATAGGTGTGATCCGCTACAGCCTTCCATCGGAAGGGGATATATTCGGAAAGCTCAAATGGCGGCTTTTTTTCATCCTGTGCGCTATAAGCATTTTATCCCTCATCGTTGCCTATATATTCTCTATCAGGGTTTCAAGGCCCGTGCTTGAACTCAGGAACGCGGCCAGAAAAATCGCATCAGGCGATTTTTCAATTCGCGTCAGGAGGATGGAGGAGGCTGAACTCCGCGGACTGGCGGACAGCTTCAATGACATGACCGAAAAGCTCTCCCGGTATTTTGACAGCACAATAAGGCACAAAGATGAACTCGAAGGCATCATCTCATCCATGTCCGAAGGGCTCCTTCTTCTCGATTCGGAAGGCAGGATCGTTATCGTCAATGCCAGCGCCAAGGAGATATTAGGCTCACTGAGCCCTGAAGGCAGATTTTACTGGGAGATTCTGCGTTCGGAATCGCTTAAAAATATTATTGGCAGCACACTTACCCATGCCCAGACCGAGATAGAAATATCAGGAAGGGTCTTTCTTGCGAGCGCTACCAGGGTGATTTCGGGCCATGTCCTCATATTCCACGACATCACCGATATGAAAAGAATAGAGCAGATGAAAAAGGACCTTGTCGTCAATATATCCCATGAACTGAGGACACCTCTCACAGCGATAAAGGGCTTTGTCGAAACTATTCTTGATGATGCCGGGGATGAGCAGAGGGAATACCTCAATATCGTAAAACGCCACACGGACCGCCTTATAAATATTGTAGAGGATCTGCTTGTGCTCTCCGAGCTTGAAGACAGGTCGGTCAGCATGAGCGTGGAAAAGATTGAACTTGGCTCAGCGATAAGCTCGGTCGTGGCTCTCTTTGAACCCAAAGTAAAACAGAAAGGTCTTTCGTTGAAGACCGAAATTGAGCCGGTTGTCATATCAGCCGACAGCTTCAGGATAGAACAGCTTCTTACCAACCTCATCGACAACGCCATCAAATATACCGAAAAGGGCGAAGTCTTTGTGGGTGTGAATAAGGAAGGCGGGAATGTGTTAATTACCGTCAGGGACACGGGTATCGGGATTCCGAAAGAGCACCTTGCACGAATATTCGAAAGGTTTTATGTTGTCGACAAGTCGCGGTCGCGCAGTGTGGGGGGAACCGGTCTGGGGCTTTCGATTGCAAAGCATATAGCGAGCCTGCATAACGGAAGAATCACGGCGGAAAGCATACCGTTTACGGGTACGGTCTTTACCGTCACACTGCCGATTGAATAATTATCCAATACTTTATATAGTCACAAAAAATAACCGAGGTTGACAAATGGACAAGTTCATTATCGACGGCGGCAAGACGCTCAACGGTGATGTGTGTGTATCGGGTTCAAAAAATGCGGCGCTCCCTGTTTTATGCACATCGATTCTTGCCGGCGGTATATGCAGATATAAAAACATCCCTCAGCTGATGGATATAAAAACCATGCTGGAAGTGCTGGCAGTGCTGGGCGTGAAATGGGAAAGGCTTGACTCTGGCGTGGTCGAAATTGACCCCTCGAATATTAACTGCTTTGCAGCGCCCTATGATCTGGTCAAGAGCATGCGCGCCTCCATCCTCGTGCTGGGGCCTCTCCTTGCCAGATTCGGACAGGCGAAAGTCTCCCTTCCCGGAGGCTGTGCAATAGGCGTCAGACCGATTGACCTGCATTTAAAGGCAATGGAAAAAATGGGGGCCGAGATAGAACTCAAACACGGATATGTATATGCAAAGGCGAAAAAACTTAAAGGCGTCCGCATTATATTCAGCAACACCACGGTGGGCGGCACGGAAAACGTCCTGATGGCGGCGAGCCTGGCCGAGGGAACTACCATAATAGAAGGTGCGGCTATGGAGCCCGAGATTGTCGACCTTGCAGATGCTCTAATTGCAATGGGCGCTCATATAGAAGGTGCTGGCCGTAGCACGATAACCATCGAAGGCGTTAAAGAACTGGGCGGCCTTGAACATACGGTCATCCCGGACAGGATAGAGGCGGGCACTCTTATGGTTGCCGCCGCCATATCGAAGGGAAAGCTTAGAATAAAGAACGCAAGAAACGATCATGTAGAGGCCATATCGGAAAAGCTTGGTGAAATGGGCGTCAAGATAACCCGGGCCGGAGACGGGATAATCGTTGTTGACGGTGATGCGGACCTCAAACCCGTCGATGTAAGTACGGCCCCTTTCCCGAGCTTCCCGACAGACATGCAGGCTCAGATCATGACGCTTGCATGCATTGCAGGAGGCGTTTCAAGCATAACCGAGAACATATTCGAAAACCGCTTCATGCATGTGCCGGAGCTTATCAGGATGGGTGCGAATCTTGAAGAAAGAGGGAACACGGTTATTATTCACGGCATAAAACGCTTTGAAGGCGCCAATGTCATGGCGACGGATTTAAGGGCCTCGGCAAGCCTTGTCCTGGCAGGTCTCAATGCAAGGGGATATACGGAAATCCGCCGCATATACCATCTTGACAGAGGTTATGAAGGGCTCGACAAAAAGCTTAATTCCGTCGGGGCCTCGATCAGGAGAGAAAAGGGAGGTCTTTGATATCATGCAGACCATCAAAACATCCGTAACAGGATGGAAAATGAAGCTCGATGAAATCCTTGACCGAAAAAGAGCCACTTCACCTGATGTCGATATCGTTGTCAGGGAGATAATCGAAAAGGTCAGGGACGAGGGAGACAGGGCGCTTTTCGACTTCACGCGCAGATTTGACGGGTTTGATCCCGAAAAGAACGGCATTGCATTTACCTCGAAGGAAATAAGTAAGGCGGCATCGAAGATTGACAAAGGGCTGTATGATGCGCTTGTCACTGCAGCGGAAAGGATCGAGGCGTTTCATTCGCATCAGTTGGAAAATTCGTGGATAACAACGGACGAAACCGGTTCGGTACTCGGGCAGAAGGTGACGCCGATAACAAGCGTGGGCGTCTATACACCGGGCGGCCGCAATGCATTTCCATCCACCTTTCTCATGAACGTGATCCCAGCGAAGATAGCAGGGGTAAAGAATATTGTCGTCGTTTCGCCGACACCAAAGGCCAGAGAAAACGAGGCCCTTCTTGCAGCCGCGCATATTGTGGGTATAGAAAAAATCTACAGGATAGGTGGTGCACAGGCTATTGCAGCGTTAGCCTTCGGCACCGAGTCCATCCCGAAAGTGGATAAGGTGGTGGGACCGGGCAATGTTTATGTGGCCCATGCAAAGTCGATTCTGCAGGGTATTATAGGTATCGAGGCAGTGGCCGGGCCTTCCGAGATTGTCATAGTAGCGGACAGCGGCGCAGACCCCAGATGGGTGGCGATTGACCTGCTTGCGCAGGCCGAACATGATCCTGCCGCTTCATCCATGTTTATAACACCTGATAAAAAGCTGGCGGCAAAAGTGATGACCCTGCTGGATTCCGAGATAGAGACTCTGCCCAGGAAGGATATTGCGAAGGAATCGCTTTCAAACCACGGGGCGTGCATTCTGACACACGACATTAATGAGGCAATCGACATCGCCAACCTGATTGCCCCGGAGCATCTGGAGCTGATGGTCGCAAATCCTTTCGAACTGCTCGGTAAAGTTGAAAACGCAGGGGCGGTATTTCTCGGATACCACTCAATGGAATCGATAGGCGATTATATAGCAGGCCCTAACCATACGTTGCCGACTTCCTCGACTGCAAGGTTCTATTCGCCTCTCGGGGTTTATGATTTTGTGAAAAGGACTTCCATTGTCGGAATGTCCGAAAAGGCGGTGCTGGAGCTCGGGTCAAAAGCGGCCTGTATTGCCCGGGCGGAAGACCTGGAGGCGCATGCCCGAGCAGTGGACTATCGCAAAAGATAACGAGGTAATAAGGCGGATAAGCCGGTCTCTTGGTGAGAGCGACTACCTTGTAGGCGGCAGCGTAAGAGACCTGCTGCTGGGCAAAGACCCCATCGACTACGACATACTTACTTTCGGTGATGTCTGGGACAAGGCCGTAACGCTAGCGGCAGGTTTTGGTTCAAAACCGTTCTGGATGGATGAAGGCCGCGGCATAGCAAGGACCGTATCAAAAGAGGGTGTCACGCTCGATGTTTGCGCGCCCAAAGGTGCGACGCTCGATGAAGACCTTCTGAACCGTGACATCACCATCAATGCAATCGCGATTAACCTCGCAAATATGGGAATTCATGACCCTGTAAACGGTGTCAGCGATCTTAACAGTAAGACCATCAGGGCGATATCAGAAAAAGGGTTCGCGGATGATGAGCTGAGAACTTTAAGATGCCTCAGATTTGCAGCAGTGCTCGAGTTCTCGATAGAAGACGGTACGACTGCATTGATAAAGAAATATGCGCCGGGGCTTAAAAACATGGCACCAGAACGGATAAAACAGGAGCTGGTTGCTGCTCTTTCGTACAAGAGAGGCGCCCGGATATTCTCTCTTATGGAACAGACAGGAATCAGGGAAATCCTGTTTCCTGGATACGACGACATATATCAGGGCGTTTACCACAGGTGGCCTCTCATAAAGCACGCCATACTCGTTGCCGAGACCGTTGATGCTCTTATTACCGAAGCTGAAGATCTTCTGCCAGGAGCAGGTACAATGCTGGCGGAAGAGATCGAGGACGGCATTGACAGGGCCTCTATGCTCAGGTTTGCCGCTTTCATCCATGACATAGGGAAGCCTTTGACGCGCGAGGATGCTGAAAACGGCATGGTGCATTTTTATGCCCATGCAGGTGTCGGGGCGAAAATTGCGGATACGCTTTGCAGGAATCTCAGGTTTTCATCCGCATTCTGTTCGAATATCTCAGGCCTTACAGGTATGCATATGAGGGTTCTGGACCTGGCATGCGGCGGTATCATGACTACAAAGGCTATGCACAGGCTTATAAAAAATGCAGAAGCGTTCATGCCGGAACTGCTGATTCTTTCTCTTGCCGATGCGGTTGCCACAGGTAAAGACCCTGGCTATATCGGGGCCAGGACCGAGATTGAGGAGATGATCAGGCGCATCTGGGAATATTATACCGGCGTGTATCTGAACAACAGGAAAGAGCCTCTCTTAAACGGCAACGATGTCATGGCCGAACTTGGAATAGGGCCCG
>CAYNVT010000157.1:0-8755 GCA_964400685.1 uncultured Bacteriovoracaceae bacterium
GTCGGGGCGAGAGGATTTGAACCTCCGACCCCCTGCTCCCAAGGCAGGTGCGCTAGCCAGCCTGCGCCACGCCCCGTGAATCTGCCCTATAGCAAAGCGATGTAGGCATGGCAAGCCTTTTTTCCAATATATTTGAGCACCTTCTAAACAGGCTTTTCTGCAAGTTTTTCAAGCAGTTCCAGCTCCTTTTTTTCCATCTGAAGAGCCTTATCGGAACTCACATCTTCATGATTATATCCGCACAGATGGCATATGCCATGAACGACAAGCTGGAGAAGCCTTTCCTCAAATGTAATGCCAGATTTGCCAGCCTCGACAGACGCCCTCTGAACTGAAATCACTATGTCTCCAAGGTGATTCCCTGATATGCCTTCGCCTTCCTGCTGGGGAAAGGATATCACATTCGTCGGCCTGTCCTTTCCCAGATACTGCTTATTGAGCCTTCTTATATAACGGTCATCACACAAGACCAGGGACAGTTCGCTGTCCTCTTTACCCAGCATCTTCAATACCCTGTCGGCATTTTTTTCCATAATATCCGGGTCGATTGCCAGACTATCCTGAATGTCCTGCACGTCAATTATATTCATGCATTGGCCCTCTCATAAGCTCTTATGATCTTTGAAACCAGTTTGTGCCTGACTACATCGTCTTCGGTGAAGTATATAAAACCGATATCCTTAATGTTTTTCAATATTCCTGACGCCTCGACCAACCCGGATCTGGTGGTCAAGGGAAGGTCTGTCTGGGTGATATCCCCCGTAATTACCGCCTTTGAATTGAACCCGAGCCTGGTAAGAAACATTTTCATCTGCTCTGATGTGGTATTCTGTGCCTCATCCAGTATTATGAATGCATCATTAAGGGTGCGCCCTCTCATGAATGCAAGCGGTGCAACTTCTATTGAATCGCGAGAGAGAAGCTTCAAGACGTAATCATGATCAAGCATGTCGTAAAGGGCATCGTACAGTGGCCTCAGATACGGGTTAACCTTCTGCTCAAGATCGCCGGGCAGAAAACCTAGCCTCTCTCCCGCTTCCACTGCAGGCCTTGTAAGAATTATCCGCTCGACCTTTTTCTTAAGCAGAAATGTAATAGCCATTGCCATTGCCAGGTATGTCTTTCCGGTTCCGGCTGGACCTATCCCGAACACAATGTCATTTTCCCTGATCGAATCGATATAAACCTTCTGCTGAAGACTTTTCGGTATTATGACCTTCTTGGACGACGAAATATAAATGGAATCCATGAAAACATCCTTGAGATTCAGATTCCGGTTTTTCGAAAGCATTCTTACTGCATAAAAAATATCTGAAGGATAAAGGGGCAGCCCTTCCAGCAGAAGTTTGTAAAGGTCATTAAGCACATGCCGGGCAAGGTCCACCTCATGCTTCTCACCAGCAAATTCAATCGTGGTTCCCTTCATGGAGCATTTTGCACCGGTATTGTCCTCGATGATCTTTAGATTTGTGCAACTATCCCCTGCCAGTTGCCTTAACAAATGCGTATCAGAAAATTCTATTGAGGACATGTCCCTTTCAGCACCCTTTTCCATGTTCGATCATATCAAAGAGATATACCAAAAGGCACCTGCACACAAGATTGATGATATCCGCATCTTTTAGTCTCATCACTCGCCACCCATCACTCACCACTTGTTTTAAAGGGATTGCGCAAACAACATGCTTATATTATGAGAAAACCATGTTCAAAATACGAATCAGAGACAGTTTCAGTTCGGCACATATGTTAAGGGGTTACCAGGGTGACTGTGAAAGGCTTCACGGCCATAATTACAGGATCGAGGTGACCATCTGTTCTAATGATTTAAATGAAATCGGTATCGTTGCCGATTTCCGCGATGTCAAACTTGCGCTCAAGGAATGCCTCAATCCGCTCGATCACAGGCTATTGAATGATCTGCCTGAATTCACAGCAGACAATCCTTCAGCGGAAAACATTGCCAGGTATATATTCCTGAAGCTTAGTCCTATGATAAAAGAACCGGTAAAGCTCTTTAAAGTCGAGGTATGGGAGAATGACAACTGCTCGGCCAGTTACATTGAAGGATAACCATGAAAGACGTTCAGAAGCAGAAACCTGAGAATCCTCTTTATATCCACAAGGTCGGCGTCAAGGACATAAGCTATCCCATTGTAGTTAAAGACAGGAAAAGGGGTAGCCAGCATACTGTGGCATCGATAAATCTTTATGTGGACCTGCCTGTTGAATTCAAGGGCACCCATATGAGCAGGTTTATCGAAGTTCTCAACGAATATCACGAAGAAATACACATAAACAGGTTCGAGCATATCCTCCTCGAGATCAGGTCCGCCCTGGAGGCAGAGAGCGCGCATATGGAAATCGAGTTTCCATACTTCATCGAAAAGGAGGCTCCGGTCAGCAAAGTTCAAGGACTTATGGGCTATCAATGTTCCCTCATCGGTTCCGTGGGTGAAACAAAAGATTTCCGCGTAGGCGTCAAGGTCCCGGTTCAAACGCTTTGCCCCTGTTCAAAAGAGATCAGCGTGAACAGCGCCCATTCCCAGCGCGGCATAATCTGCGCCGTCGTAAAGTACAACAGGTTCTTCTGGCTGGAGGATTTGATCGAGCTTATTGAAAATTGCGGGTCAAGCCCTGTTTATTCAGTATTGAAAAGGCCTGATGAGAAATATCTCACCGAATATGCATATGATAAACCCATGTTTGTTGAAGATGTAGTCAGACAGGCCGCCGCGGAACTATCAAAACGGCCAGAATTCGACTGGTTTTCAGTTGAAGCCGAGAACATGGAGAGCATACACAACCACAATGCCTATGCATATATCGAGGGCAAATCGGGATGAAAGAACAGGGGCTCCCGCCTGGAAAGCTTCCTGCCCCTATTCTTGAAAGGCTTATCAAATCGCTGCCTCAATATGGTCCTGATGTAATCATTGGTCCGGGAATCGGCGAAGATGCGGCGGTTGTAGATTTAGGCGGCACCAGACTGATATTCAAGACCGACCCCATAACTTTTTTAAGTGAGGATATCTTCTCATACCTGATCACAGTAAATTCAAACGATATTGCCTGTATGGGAGGAGTACCCAGATATCTGCTTGTCACAATCCTGCTTCCCGAAGGCATAACGGAACCAGAAGTTGAGAAACTTTTCGAAGAGCTGAAAACCGCATGCAAATCTTCAGATATTACTCTGCTTGGCGGTCACACCGAGATAACATTCGGCATCAACAGGCCTCTTGCCATAGGATTCATGATCGGAACCCTTGACGGGGAACCATTGAGCGCAAAAAAAGCAAAACCCGGTGATTCAATACTTCTTTCAAAGGCAATCCCCATTGAAGCGGTTTCGATATTGGCACGGCAGATGCCGGATAAGCTTGGCTTTGATGAAAAAACTCTTAACAGTGCCAGGAACCTGATTCATGACCCGGGCATAAGCATTATTAAGGAAGCCCGCATTGCAGCAAAGCTCGGCGCCACGGCCCTGCACGACCCTACCGAAGGAGGCCTGGCGACAGGCCTGATGGAACTTGCCAGGGCATCCGGCTCAGGGGTTGAAGTCGATTTGAACAACATCAAGGTTTTGGATATCGCACAAGATATGCTTAAGAAGCTTGGAATTGATCCTCTGGGGGCAATATCTTCAGGTTCCCTTCTTGCATGCTGTCCCGCTGAAAAAGCACAGGTGATACTTGATGCATGGAAATCTGAATGTATCAGCGGGGCCGTGATAGGCCGCATGACAGAATCCGGTCTCACTCTCATCAGAAAAGGCAGGAAAGAGCCTCTGCCGGAATTCAGCAGGGATGAGCTTGCACGCTTCCTCTCCTAGCAAGCAGCCAGAAAACTGCCGTGCCGGCGAGACAGACAATGCCGCCTGCATAGAATACCCATTCAATTCCCATATAATCCATGACAATGCCCGAAAACAGGGGACCAAGTATCATCCCCACGCTCATCGCTGTATCAAAAATACCCATCGTTGTAGACATTCCGGCCTGCTTGCCATGTTCCACCATTAGAATCGATGAGGCCGGTATAGAGACTGCGCTCCCTAATCCCATCACACAGCTCAGAATGAAGTATTCGACAAGCCCCTTGCCGAACGGCAGGCAGGCCAGAGTCACGGCGCTTATTACCGATCCTGCCACGATCATGAAAAGGCTGTTCTCCTTTTTCGAAATCCTCCCTATCGGCCTTTGAAGAATGCCTGTAAGGAAAATGTTCGCTGATATGAGCATTCCTATCATTGTGGAAGACAGCCCATAATCCTTTGCGAGGAGAGGAACAAAGACCATGAGGCTTCCGCTTCCCAGCGCGTTTATGACTCTGAACAGCAGCAGCCCCAGCATTACGGGGTCTTTCACAATACTGGACAAAACAGCAGGCTTTTCCTTTGAATATGTCCGGCGCATCGGAGGAAGCATGAATATTGCTGTAATCATGGCCAGACCCGATAGCCCTGAGAGCGAATAAAATGCTGCGTTAAGCCCGAAACTGTCCTTGATGAGACCGCCTATCAGAGGGCCGGCCCCCATGCCGAATAACAATCCCATGTTTATCGTTCCCATAAAGAGACCTTCTTCGCCTTCCCGTGATATGTTCGCCGCATAAGTGAATGCAAGAGGGATGACGAATGCCGATGCCATACCGTGGAAGGTCCTTATCAGGACAAGATGAAAAGGTCTGCTTGCAATAACATAGGTAAACGAAAGCAGTGTGTAAGCGAATATTCCCGCCAGCATCAGGGGCTTGATGTTCATCCTGTCGGCAACCATCCCGGCAAAGGGATTTGATATTGCCCTGGCAAGGGCGAAGCTCGAAAATATAAGGCCTATTTCAGTCGCGGTCGCACCCATATTCTGGGCATACAAGGGTAGCAGAGGAATGACGATCCCGATACCAAGCATGACGACAAAGGTAATACAGCAGACGGTGGTAAGTATTCTTTCAGGATACATAAGATAATAGTCTTATCAGGACAGCACTTCCTTCACTAATGAAGTGTCGCCGCCCGTTTCCTGAAACTTCTCATTGGTTATTAGCTTTATCAGAAGGTCCTTGTTGGTTTCCACACCCTCTACATAGGTCTCTTCCAGCATTCTCAACATTTTTGTAAGGGCGCCCTTTCTGCCCGAATTGTGGGCAACAAGCTTGGCCAGAAGTGAATCGTAATACGGGCTTATCTCACAACCCCTGTATATATGTGTATCCACCCTTACGCCAGGCCCGCCGGGAAGCCTGAGTCTGTTTATCGTACCGGTCGTGGGAATGAAGTTCATGGCCGGATTCTCCGAATTAAGCCTGCATTCAATAGCATGGCCATTCTGGACAGGGGGTTCTTCTGGAATATCCGATCCAACGGAAATAAGTATCTGTTCCCTGACGATGTCCAGCCCGGTGAGCATCTCAGTTACCGGATGCTCGACTTGAAGTCTGCCGTTTATTTCCAGGAAATAGGAATTGCCTTCCTTGTCCATCAGAAATTCAACTGTCCCGAGCCCCTCGAATTCGAGCGCGGCCATCATTTTTTTTGCCCAGCACCAGAGGTCTTTTCTTACCGGTTCGTCTATAAACGGAATAGGGCCTTCCTCTATGATCTTCTGATGTCTTCTTTGTATTGAACACTCCCTGTCTCCGAGTATGCGTATGTTGCCATGTGAATCGGATGCCACCTGCACTTCGAGGTGTCTCGGACAGTCAATATATCGTTCGATATAGATCTCGCTTCTCCCGAATGCCGCGTTGGCCTCACTGCTGACGTTGTCAAAATGCTGGACAAGCTGATCCTCGTCGTTAGCCACCTTCATGCCCCTGCCGCCGCCGCCATAGAGAGACTTCAATATTACAGGATACCCGGTATCCTTTGCCATGAACATTGCCTGTTCAACAGTTGTGGCAAACCCGCCCGAGCCTGGAATAGTAGGTATTCCAAGGGAGAAAGCAACTTCCTTTGTCCTCGACTTATTCCCTATAGTCCTTAAAACGGTACTTGACGGGCCGATGAATGCTATTCCGTTTTCTTCGCATTTAGCTGCAAAAATTGGATTTTCGGATAAAAATCCATAGCCGGGATGAATTGCATTAGCCTTCCAGGTTATGGCGGCAGCGATAACGGCATCCAAGTTCAGATAACTCTTTGCAGGATATGCAGGGCCTATCTGAACGCGTTCATCTGCAAGGTTCAGATAGTCCATATTCCTGTCAGCCTCCGAATAGATAGCAATGGTCTCAAGGCCTAGTTCTCTGGCCGTTCTGATTATTCTGAGGGCGACTTCTCCCCTGTTGGCGATCAATATGCGCTTCATTACAGTCCCTTTATTCACGCCTCAAGCCTCAAGTCAAGACAATAGAAGCCGTTTGTCAGCGCTTGTGGAAACATGAAACGCAGTATATTATTATTCAATGGAGTTCAAAATAAAGTTCCAGCTGATTGCAATCTCGACCGTCATGATTGTGCTTTCCTTTGGCTCCGTTCATGCCGGAGACTTTCTTGACAGGAATTTCCTGAGGCTTCTGCTCCTTGAAAAAGGCATCGAACCATCCATGTCCGAACAGATTCTTGCCGATCCAAGGACGGCGTACAGCAACTCTGTACTCATCCAGAACCTTTACGAACCCGTACCCGGGGATAAACCCAGGAATAAGGCGACAGCAAATCAACCGCCTATACCGGCACCACCGGTCAAGACCGTAACCGCAAAAAAACTGCCGGGTGGTGTGGATCAGAAATATATCGACCTGGGCAGGCAGTTTATCAAAGACAGAAAAGACACTTTCGCACTAATCGAAGCTCAATACCATGTCCCGGCCGAGGTTATAACAGCCATACTTATTATAGAATCCAAACTGGGCAGAGACTATGAGAGGTATCATGTCTTTAATGCCTATCTGAATCTTGCGGCATGCATCGATCCCGATTTCCTTGAGGGATTCATCCAGAGAAACAGGGAGCGCTACCCTGGAATCGACACCGACCGGACGAGAATGATCGCGATAACAAAAGGGGAGTGGGCATTAAGGGAAATAAAAGAAATTGTAAAGCTCTCTGATGAAATTGACATGGACCCTCTTGAACTCAAGGGATCATATGCAGGCGCAATAGGTCCCGCCCAGTTTATCCCCTCAAGCGTGATAAATTATTTTAAAGATGGAAATTCAGACGGCATAAGAGACCCCTTCGCCATGGAGGATGCAATAGCAAGCATTGCAAACTACCTTAATAAAGGAGGCTGGGACGAGGATGTGGCCAGCCGGAAAAATGCCGTCTGGAATTATAATCACCATAATTACTATGTAAATACGGTAATGGGTATCTTCAGGGAGCTGTCCTCTCCCCAGTCCGAGAACGAACCCGGGAGAATTGAGGAAAATCCCGTACGAGGCAATCCTTGAAGAAAGCCATTTTGCGTGATATGGCAGTTTCCCGGGAGGTATCATTTGGATACAGCAGGCAAGATTGAATCATACAAGGTCCTGTTTGAGGATTACCTCAATTCCTATATAAAAAGCGCAGACAACCCTGATGGCCTAAGTATGGCATGCTCATACAGCCTGTCCGCCGGGGGCAAGAGGCTAAGGCCGGCAATTGTCATGCTCTCGTCAGAATCATGCGGCGGAAATCCCGCCGATACGCTGCCGGCATGTCTTGCAATAGAGATGATACATACATTCAGCCTTATTCATGACGACCTGCCTGCAATCGACAACGACGACCTCAGAAGGGGAAGGCCAACCTGCCATAAGACATTCGGCGAAGCAACCGCCATACTGGCAGGAGATGCTTTGATATTCGAGGCGTTTTCGCATGTTGCCGGGTCAAATCTTGAAGCATGCACAATATCCGATATCATCCGCGCTATGGCTGATTGTTGCGGATTGGACGGCCTCATAAAAGGCGAATATGACGACATAATGGCTGAGAAAAAGGACCTTGATTTAAACAGTATAACCGAAATATATCTGAGAAAGACCTCGCGGCTCTTTGAACTTTCCACCTACACAGGCGCAAGGATAGCCAAAGCTTCAGATGAGACTCTTGATTCAATGAAAACATACGGCAGACATCTGGGGCTCTCATTTCAGGCCATTGACGACATACTTGACATAATTTCGGATTCCGCCAGCATGGGAAAAACAACCGGCAAGGATATTCTTCAGGAAAAGGCCACCATCGTCAAAGCGCTCGGCATCGACGGCGCCAGGGAGTGGGCCCGGGAGCAAACTGCCCTTGCGCTTGATGCCATCAAGGGATTAAAAGCATTTCATCTGGAGAATATCGCACTTGATATGCTTAAGAGGGTGAACTAGAAAATGGGTCTGCTTGATAAAATTGCAAATCCGAACGATCTGAAGGGCTTATCAACAGCCGAACTCGAACTGCTTGCAAAGGAAGTTCGGGAGTTCATCATCAATAATGTCAGCGAAACAGGCGGACACCTTGCATCAAGCCTTGGCGCGGTCGATCTCATACTGGCACTTCATTATGTATTCAATACACCTCAGGACAGGATCGTATGGGATGTGGGCCATCAGAGCTATGCGCACAAGATACTAACCGGAAGAAAGGACAAATTTTCAGAGTTGAGACAGACGGGAGGGCTTAGCCCGTTCATCAACCCCTCGGAGAGCGGCTATGACTCGTTCATCTCAGGCCATGCGGGAAACGCCATATCAGCAGCAAGCGGCATAAGCGAGGCATTTAAAAAGCAGGGAATCAGAAACCGTGTCATTGCAGTTATCGGAGACG
>CAYNVT010000158.1:0-8586 GCA_964400685.1 uncultured Bacteriovoracaceae bacterium
CGGCCAGCGCTTTAAAATCTGCCATTGTTGCAATAGTAAATGCAAAAATCATGAGCAGGTAAGTCCCCAGACTGAAAGCCGTATCCAGGTTTTTCACTTTTTTTATGAAAGTAACCATAATACCTAAAACAGAGACAAGAACAATTACAGCTGTTCCGAGATACTCCTCAGGGAAAAGTCTGGCTGTTATGAAGCTTAGTGCAAATAAAAAAACTCCTATCATTAATGCGCCAAAAGTTTTTAACAAGTTTTGCCTGCTGAGCATTGCCAATAAATTTTCCCATTCATTGTTTTCATTAATTTCGGATTCAGTTCTAGCATCAGAAGCAGAGACAGGATCACTGGTTTCGTAAGGCAGTAGAAATCTTGATAATACGGACTTGCCTATAGTAACCATAAATATCATCCATGGCAGTTCGACCGGCAGCATTGAAGCCCCCATCAATACAAGAGTTTCATCACTGATCTGAGTGGCTACTCCGACAGCCATGAAATTAATAGTTGCGCCTGTCAATCCTGCTATTTCCATACCAGCCATTTTCCATGCTTCAGGTAGAACTGATCTGAAAAGCAGAACCCCCATGAATGATGTTATGATTACGCCAAGGGCAGCCAATATGAATGATAAAATGGCTTTTCCTCCCGATCTCTTGGCCCATTTGAAGAAGTCTGTGGATAAAAGAACAAGAGGTATCGCTAAAGGCACGGTTAAATTTACGAAATAATCTCTGACAGCCAGATGGTATTCAGGAATTGGAAGTAGATTCCCGGCTAAAAGCCCTCCGGCAAAGCAGAGCATTAATACACCTATTTTATTGAAGACAGTATATTTATGGGCCAGCCACATGGCAAAAGCCGGGAACAATAAATATAACAGCGGCATAAATATATTGTAGCTCATATCAATTCCTTTATGTTCAATTCCACCATTCCCTGAACACCCTCATGAAATTCAAACCCAGCACTTTTCTTATGTCTTCCTCTTTAAATCCCCTGTTAAGCATGCCATCAGTTATTTTCACCAGGTTTGCGATATTTACCAGGTCTTCACAGAAAAGAGTCATCAAACCCCTGCCAGCAGTAAAGCTTGCAGTATAATAATTGCTGCCTCCGTCTGAGGATTCCATCTGATTAATCAACCAGCTGAATCTTAAAAGTTCGCGGCGATCATAAGCGCCTGGCTGCGCGTTTGAATCAAGTCCGATACCTATATGATCTATTCCAACGAGATCCGCATAATAGCATATTGCATCGATAAAAGAGTTGATGCCGGGGAAATTGGTGCCATCCCAGCATATTGGAGGGAATGCACAGACTCCTATGACCCCGCGCTTATCCGCAAGTTTTTTTGCCTGCTCATCAGTTATATTTCGTGGATGGGGGAAAAGTCCTTTGGGGTTGGAATGAGAAAACACTGGCGGTTTCTCGCATATTTCGAGTGCTTCAAGAGTTGACTTTTCCCCGACATGGCTCAAATCAACAACTATACCTGACTGTTCCATGGCCTTGATCAATTTCTTGCCATCTCCTGTTAATCCCGCATTATCGCCCGTCAGACAACCGTCAGCAGCAAAAGACCTGTGATTATATGCTATCTGCATGATTCTCAAGCCCATCTTGAAGAATAGTTTTGTCGAAGAGAAAAGATCTCCATGCTGAATGAACTCGCAGCTTTGTGCGCCGATAATAACACCAATTTTACCATCTTTCTTCGCGTTTAGAATATCATCTGCTTTTTCAACCAGTATTAACTTTGGCTCATTTCTAATGGTCTCGTAATAATCGGCAATTCTATTTACGGCGGCACCTGTTGAATCCATGGTTAGAGGGACAGTACAATTTATTGCGGTTGCCCCAGATGCATGAAGGTGCCAGTTGTATGTTTCAAGGAAGAAGGTACATGCATCAATAACGATTGCGTCTTTGTGCAGTTCCCTTGCCCTGTCGGAAACCGACTCGTTGATTTTTAAGACCATTTTCTTGATTTCAGGATTATCTTCACAGTAAAATCTTTTTGCAAAATCGAAGGCACTTTCAAAGAGCTCATCCATATTTTTCAATCCCTTCTTATATAAGAATATTTTTATTGGAGCATGTCCGTTAATATAATGGTGCAGAGAAATTTTTAAAATAATTATCTGATCTTTTAAAAGTGTGAATCTCTTTTATTATGGGCACCTTATAATATTACAACGAACAAATCAAGGCGGTTGAAGCTCATTAAGATTATAGGAATTCCTCGGAAGAGTTCTCAGCCCCCGCCGTTTTCGATGAAGTATTGATTAATCCTGTCGGATGCGTTCTGTCTGACGTTGAAGAAATAGAACGGGTAGTCGAAGGTGTGGTAGACCCCCAGCGGAAAGCCGAAATCATAGTCAGCCGGGTTGACGCTGCTGCAGATCACCACGCCTCTTGCCTTGTTGACGGTGGCGTCGGCCAGATCAGTGATTCGCAGCAGCTCTCCATATTCGTCAAGCACAGGGGTTCCGCCGGTTAAAGGATTAAGTTCGATTGAGCCGCGATTCTCATCCGCTGTCGCCGGAATCTCTTCTGTTGTCCATGTGATCGGGTTTATGGCGATGCCTCCGGGTCTTGTGACAGGGTTCGTGCCGTCGATGACCGGGGCTTCTGTATTCCATGATATGATGACGCCGGTATCATTGCTGCCCGTGGCATACTTCAGGTGCGGATTCTTAGCAAGGTATTCGGAGGTGACTGACTGCCCGATGATATATGCGGCGATCATCCGCCTGTAAACGTCAGGGTGCGCCTTCATATAATCCGACAGGATGAATATGAGCACGGCCGAACCCTGCGAATGCCCTGCCAGGATGAAAGGGCGGCCGCCATTAAAGTGCTGAAGGTAGTATTCAAAGGCCGCGGTTACATCGATAAGGGGCTCCTTCTGAATGTTTTCGTCCTGCTGGGCGAAAGGTAAAGACAGTTGATACCTGGCGTCCACTTGCCTATAAAATGGCGCATAGATGTTGGCATATGGGGCAAAGGCGGCGGCTGTCCTCTGGATGGCAGTTTTAGCGCCCTGCATCATTACCGGGTTGTCAATGGCGCAAAAATTAGGGTCATCCGGGGAAGTCTTGTTGTAGGCGGTCGGATAAAGGTAGAAAACATCCGCATCCTTGTCGGTCGAGGTCGGCGCGGCCAGCCAATGTGAGGATATAGAGTAATCGGTTGGTGTAATGGCATTATCTTCATTGCTGCTTGCTCCGCATGCAGTCAATAAAAGCATTGAGAGGATCAGAATGGCAGTCAGGGATTTATGAATCTGTGCAATAGATTTCATACTCAATATCCTTCAAGCTTTTTGTGATCAGGCTTCTATCCCTTATCAGGCCGATCCGGATGAACTTCCTGATATGATACCTTTCGACAGGCATCGGCTTCATCTTTAATCAAACCTTTCCTTAAAGTCTGCCTGGAGTATTTGCCAAATCAATTATCCCCGATGATGCACGGATTTTGTCTCAAGGTGATTGACTCGTCATATGCGGGTGTGAGATAAATTGTATTATTTGTATACAATAATTATGAGTGAGGTTCTAAATGATATCATCACAACTCAGAAAATTTGTTTTTATTGTCCTGATGGCTTCTTTTGCTCTCATGGTTTCATGCAGGGTAAAATCCGTTGGTCCCTGGCATCCCGAACGCACATCCTACCCGAGAACAATCTATAAGGCTGGTGAGCTCGATACTATCAAGGCCAGACTCGGCCGGTTTCCTTATAAAGCGCTTTATAGCCGCGTTCTAGTGCAGGCTGGCCGTACTCCGGCGCCAATGGCTGAAAAGTTTGACCCTCCTGTTCAATACGATAACGCAAACATTGCAAAATCTGCAGCCTTTGTTTTTGCTGTGAGCGGAAACGATGCATACAGACAAAAAGCAATAGGAATATTGAAAACCGTTCCCGAGAAATTCGATACTCTCTCCTTTGAACTTCTTGACCGGGACATCCATATTGCGGAAGCCCTCATGTGCTATGTACAGGCTCTGGACATGCTTCTCGGCGCCGGTGCAGTCAGCTCGGCCGACAGAAATATAATTGAAGACAGGCTGGGCAATATAACAGAAAAGTTCTTCAACAACTGGGCCGAGCTCATCTGCGGGGCATATGAATTCGCACGCAACAATCATCATACCAAGATGGCGTCGGCTTTCGGAATGGTTGCAATCGTTTTGAACAATCACCCGATGGCGAAAGTCTGGATAGATTACGCCATGAACGAAGTGGATACCGACCTTGACAGCCTTACAGCCGCTGACGGCGGTTATGCCGAGGGCCCGAACTACTGGACCTATTCGGCGGTTAATGTCCTCCCTTTTGCATGGGCCTATCATCTGTTCAATAATGGACAGGCCGAAACCTTTACAGACAGGCCATGCTATTTGAGCGGGCTCGGGCAGAATGGAAAATCCGTTACCGTCAATGACTTTTTTTCCGACTGGAAGATCAAGGCCATCTCCGAGTGGATGATAAAGGTGCGGCAGCCCGACGGGTTAACACCGCCTGTAGATGACGCAAATTTGAGCGGATACTTCAATGCCGTAAATGCAGGTATTTACAAAGAAGGCGTGTTTGCCTGGGACTGGCTGAGCTCATCAGCTTATCTGCAGTCGCAGAGCTGTGCAGATCTCAGTGTAGATATAATCTGCACCTATGACGATGGCATCACTCCCGTGGAACCCTCGTGGGAGCCCTCCATGCTTATGAAAGAGGCCGGCAATGCGGTCATGAGGAGCGGCTGGGGCGCGGATGACACATATGTCATGTTCCTTGCCGAGAACGGCAGGGCCCGCACGAACGGCTACGGACATGAGCATCCTGACGGGCTAAGCTTCATTCTATATGCAATTGGTAAAAGCCTTGCAATAGACAGCGGGTATATCAATTATGATAACCATGACCTGGTAAGGTATGCAAAAAACCATAATCTCATCCTTGTCGACGGCAAAGGACCTGTACCCGGGTTGTATACTTCCGGCGGGGTCGATGCATTTTTCAAGGATTTCATGACGACATCTTTTGCTGACTACTGTTCTGCCTGGACCGAGTTTTCGGGAATCCGGCACACCCGTTCACTTCTGTTCCCGGGCAAAAAATATCTGGTAGTGTCGGATGATATCGGAAACAGCGGGATACTGCTGCATACGTATAACTGGCTGTTGCACGGGAACGGCGGAGGGTCCACTGGTGGCACATTCTCTTCAGATGCAGACGGCGGTTTGTGGATTAACGGCAATGCCGCGCTCAGGGCTGTGGTGGTTTCACCAGAAGGCAGCCTTAATATGAGCAGTTATGATGATTATCACGGCTTTATCTGGGGGCGGAAGGAAACGCATTCAGTACTCAGGGCCGATGTAAGGGCAAGAAATGCACGCTATCTTGCGGTCCTGTATCCATATGCAGCAGGAGCGGGTGAACCAGACATAAAAACTCTTAACGTCTCTGACGGCAAGGCTATCATTATTTCAGAACCGGAAATAACTACTCTGGTGAGGGTGCAGGCTGCTTCAAAAAAAGGGCAGACATGGTCATTAGGCGGGATAAACGGCAAACCTGAATTCCCGTCACTAAACAGCGATGCAGGGCTGGTCCAGATTTCGGCAGGAATCGATGGGACTCCGAACGGTATTTTTCTGGAATATGCTTCGAGCCTTATAATCAATGACACTACTATAATAAGTTCGGAATCAAAAATCATCCTGGCGCTTTCATTCAGCGAGGGTATTATCAGAGGTCATGTCATAGCGCCTTCAGGAGCAAGTGTGGATCTGTTTACAGGAGGAGCCCCCCTGTCTGTAGAGGGTGATACTGTAAGCGGGTTTGTTTCGGAAACCGGAGGCATGACAAGGATTTCTTTTTCAGGTCAGGGAGATTTCACTGTCTATCTCTCAGGAAGTTCGATACTGGACAAGCTGATGGCGGAAAACAGAATCGAGCCTGTTTTATAAAACGGTATCTGAAGATTTCCCCGGATGACAACTTATTTGGTTTGAAGGGTTATAATTCATGTACCTGGCTGTATCTCCCATACATGTGAAATGAAAGGCAGACTTCACATCTTTTACAGGATGCCAATCTGCCTGGGAATATTCATGTGCATATTTTCGGGAGTCCTTCATTCAAAACAGTTTTACGGGTTCGAAGCAGTTGCTTTATCTGTCTATTCTGACAGGCCAAATGATCTTGCCGCCCGAGAGGTCATGGAGCTTTATCCCTCGGTCAGGTCGGGGCTTGAGACTAAGCTTGCTTGGAAAGCGGATTTCAAACCGGCCGTATTGCTGGTCTCCGATAGAAAGTTGTTTGCGGAAATGGCGGGCAGCCCATTTATCGTAGCCTATGCAGTTCCTGAAAAGATGCTCATAGTCATTGACTTTACAAGGATGAACACGGAACCCTTCACGCTGGCCGCCACACTCGAACATGAATTGTGCCATCTCCTGCTGCACCGCTATATACATTCGTATAATCTTCCGAGATGGCTCGATGAAGGTGTCTGCCAGTGGGTAAGCGGGGGTCTTGCCGAGATCGTTACGGGCAGCAGAAAGTCCGCACTCGGGCTGGCCGCCTTGAGCGGAGGATTCATTCCGCTGGCTTCCATTTCGCGCAATTTCCCCGAGGACGAGCGTTCTATGGCGCTCGCCTATGAAGAGAGCAAAAGCGTGATTGAATACATTGTATCACGCTTCGGTAAAAAAGGCCTCCTGGACATCCTTGATGCCATGAGGAGTGGCCACGATGTGAGTGATGCAGTGGTCATGAGCCTGGGAATGCCCCTCTGGGAGCTGGAAAAGGAATGGCGTGGGTCTCAGCGAAGCTGGGCCTCCATCATCTCGGTGCTGGTTGCAAATCTTTACACGATCCTGTTCGCATTCGGTGCGTTGATTACACTGGCCGTCTACGTGCGCTTCATTATCAGGAAGAGACGCATGAAGGATGAAGAGGAATATGAGTGAGTTATTTATTTCAGCATTTTCAGCAGCATGGCTGTTTTTTAATATGGATAAACGTGCTTTGCATGATAGTATATCCGTTATGAGGACAATGCCTGATGCAATTTGAAAATTTAATTTTTTATTGGAGGTGCTGATGGATAGGTTAAAATCTTTTGTGAGCTCGATTCTTAAAAAGAAATATCGTGAAACTGCATTGGCCGTGATAGAAGCTGTTTATTATGATGTCCCCGAGATGATTCTGAAGAACGAAGAGATACTGAAGAATTTCAATGATATTCTAAACAAAAATAAAACAGCGGCTTTGGGGTATTCCGCTTTTCTGGCCCTGTTCAATCTGACATCTCTGCCTCTGTACGGGAAATCATTCCTTAAGCTTTCCTCCTCTCAGCGCTATGAATTCTTGAAACGAATGATCGATTCAAATTTTTTTGTGCCCAGGATGATCGGTGTCGGGGCCAGCTTCCCCTTCAAGTTCGGATATGTATGCTCGGAGAAGGTTCATGCATCATTAGGCGTTCCTTACAGGAAAGAGAAGGTGTGCCCCGAACCTGAGCCAAGGTGGATGAAGCAGATAACGCCGGCGTCCGGCTTCGATTCCGATGAGACGATAGAGGCGGACGTGGTTGTGGTCGGAACGGGGGCAGGGGGTGCGGTTGTTGCAAAGGAGCTTGCTGAAAAGGGTTTTGCCGTGGCCATCGTCGAATCGGGGGAGTTCTTCCGCAGGGAAGTCTTTACGGGAAATCCTCTGGATATGGTCCCGATGCTCTATCAGGGCAGAGGTTTCACCGGCACGGTTGGCAATGCAGTCATTCCCATACAGAGGGCTAACGCGGTCGGCGGGACCACGCTTATAAACTCAGCCACATGCTTCAGGACGCCTGAAAGAGTGCTGAAAGAATGGGTCGGCATGGGCCTCTCAGATTTTACTCCTCAAACGCTCGATCCATATTTCGATAGGGTCGAGAAGACGATCAGCGTTCAGGAATGCGAGGCCAAATATATCGGACCCATAGGAGAGGTTATCAGGGACGGCTGCGCCTCTCTCGGCTACAGCTGCGGACCTCTCAAACACAACATCATAGACTGCGACGGGCAGGGGGTGTGTACGCAGGGCTGCCCTAAGGATGCCAAACAATCGATGAACCTTACATACATACCGAAGGCGCTCAACTCGGCGGCGCAGCTTTTCACTGGATTCAGGGCGGAAGACATCATCATCGAGGGAGGTCGCGCAACGGGTTTAAGGGCCGTCGGAAATGGAAGAAACGGACGCGGGGTGAAGCTCACTTGCATGGCTAAAGCCGTCATATTGTCTGCCGGAACGTTCGTGTCCCCGGTGATCATGCAGAAAAACGGGCTTGCCAGGGGAAGCCGCTGGGTGGGAGGCAATCTCAGCGTACATCCGTGCGTCTTCGTAGGCGCCATGTTCCCTGACAGGCAGATGAGAAACAGCGAGAGCATCCCCCAGGGTTACATGATAGACCAGTTCGACGAGAAGGGGATGCGTTTCGAAGGAGGAACGCCGCCATTCATGGTCTTTTCGAGCTTGATGCCGGGCATTGGAAACGAATACCTCGAATGGGTAAAATCATACGGTCACGTGGGCATATT
>CAYNVT010000159.1:0-8433 GCA_964400685.1 uncultured Bacteriovoracaceae bacterium
CCGGCATTTCATGTTCAGAAACCTCGATTTCCTTCCTTCCGAAACCGGCAAGTGTCATGTCGGAAACCTTGCATGTAAGCCCTGAATAATCCAGCATATCCATATTTGTTTTCCGGGCCATTATTTGCTCCTTTATCAAACCAGATTTTTAAGAGCTTCGACCTTATCCGTCTTTTCCCATGAAAATTCAGGCTCATTCCTGCCGAAGTGGCCGTATCCGGCCGTCTTCTTGTATATCGGCCTGAGCAGGTCAAGCGCTTCGATTATACGCCTCGGTTTAAGCGGGAAAACTTCCCTTACCATTGCCGAGAGCTTTTCTTCAGGAACAGCCGAAGTACCCCATGTGTCAATCATAACTGATACGGGATCAGCAACTCCGATTACATAGGCAAGCTGTACCGTACACTTCTTTGCCAAGCCTGCAGCCACTATGTTCTTTGCGATATAGCGAGACATGTATGCGGCACTGCGGTCGACCTTGGAAGGGTCCTTACCTGAAAAAGCCCCTCCGCCGTGAGGTGCAAACCCGCCGTAGGTATCCACAATGATCTTCCTGCCGGTCAGACCGCAGTCTGCATGCGGACCGCCCAGGACGAACCTGCCTGTTGCATTTATATAATACTTTGTATTGTCATCGATCAGCTCGGTCGGGACTATCTTTTTAATAACCTCTTCGATGATGCCTTCCTTCAGCTTGTCGTAGCTGATGTCTTCATTATGCTGCGCTGCAACGACAATACCGTCTATTCGCTTTGGAACTCCATCCTTATACTCTACTGTGACCTGAGTCTTGCCATCCGGCCTCAGAAACTCGAGGATGCCCTGTTTCCTGGCATCGGAGAGTCTCTTTGAAAGCCCCTGTGCATAATATATCGGGGCCGGCATAAGTGTCGGAGTCTCATCGCATGCAAAACCGAACATCATGCCCTGATCGCCTGCCCCCTGCTCTGCAAACAGGCCTTCACCTTCGTTTACTCCCTGTGCGATGTCGGGTGACTGCTTGTCCAGAGTAACCATTACACCGCAGGTGTCCCAGGAAAAACCCATACCGCTGTCCGTATAGCCGATCTCTTTTATTGTCTGTCTGGCGACACGTTGGACATCAAAATTATGTTTAGTCGTTATTTCTCCGGCAACGACAACAAGGCCTGTGGTTACAAGCGTTTCACAGGCAACACGTGCCGCAGTGTCATGAGCCAGTATCTCGTCCAGAACCGCATCCGATATATGATCGGAAACCTTATCCGGATGTCCTTCTGTTACTGATTCTGATGAAAACATAAAGTCCTTAACCATTCTTTTCCTCCCTTGATATTTCTGTTTATTCAGTGTTGATTCCTAGCCCTTTTTCTGGAGGCCAAGATACTCTGCAACTTTTATAGGATCAAGTTCCAGCCCGACAGGTGTATTCCTGTATTCGACGCTTACAGCAATCCCATATTCAGGGGCAAAGCTGTCATCGAAATACATCTGCTGGAAACCCGAGAACTTGAGCTGGTGAGAGGTTGAATCCACAACGAAATTCATATCCTTATCAAGCATGCCTGCTCCGAGAGCCTTTTTAAGTCCGGCAACAGACTCGCCGCCCTGGGTGCACACGACATGTCCATGCCTGTTTGATTTCAGCATGCCTTCCATAATCTCCGTCTCGGTTACGGTAATAGTCATGAATTTGTCTCTGTAATAGCTTTCAACAAGCCTTTTGACCTTGGGAAAACTCACAGGATCACCGATCATGGCTGCCTGAGCTACTGATAGAGAAACCTTCATCGGGTGGAATTCACCGCTTTCCCGCCATTTAACGACGGGATCAGCATGATGGCTCTGCACACCGAGAATTACGGGAAGCTCCTCTATTATACCCAGGTTAAGGAGGTCAAGGAACCCTTCCATAACCGCGGTCACATTGCCTGCATTTCCTATGGGAACTACCACAGCCAGATTGCCCGTCTGCCATCTCATCTGCTGCGCCACTTCAAACGCATATGATTTCTGGCCCAGTATCCGTACCGGGTTTTTGGAGTTCAGCAGGAACACCTTGTAATCCTGGGCAAGCCTCTCGACAACACGCATGCAGTCGTCAAAAACACCCGGCAGTTCAATGACAGTCGCACCTGAACCGAGAGGCTGGGAAAGCTGCTGGCTTGTAACTTTTCCTTTCGGCAGCAGCACCACGGTTTTCACTTTATCCTTGGGAAGATAGCTCAGGTAAAGTGCCGCTGCTGCGGATGTATCGCCTGTTGAAGCGCATATGCCAAGAACATTATCCAGATTTCTTACCCTGATGACATGGTTCAGATAGCTTATGGCGGATGCCATGCCACGGTCCTTGAAACTTGCAGACGGGTTGAAGCCGTCATTCTTAACAATAAACGGTGCGCCGACCCAGTCCGAAAGTTCAATATTCGCCTTTACAATAGGGGTGTTTCCCTCCCCGAGATAGATGATATCCTCTACCGGAAGTATGGGCAGTATGAGCTCATGAAATCTGAATATACCTGAAAGCGCGTGAGTGTTTGTGGCTCTTCTCGTATCGAATATATCACGCCATTGGCCTGGCGATTTTTTTTTCAGATTATCAAATCCGGTATTCTCGATTATCAGCAGGGAATTGCACTGGGGGCATGTATAAATGAAATCATAGATGTCATAATTGCTGCCGCAGCCTATGCATTTATAGGCAAGGGAACCGCACATCTCTGGCATGTTTTCTTCAGCCATAGTTAACAAATCCTATCAAAGACGTCTTTTGGAATGCCAAGTCATATAATACGCTATTGACTTTTTCAATACTTTTTTGGCACCCTAGCGCTCTACTACATAAGAAGGAGATCATATGGCGGTTTTATCAAATTATGAAATTCCTGGTGGCAGAAAAATATCGAGCGGCAAGGTCAGAGAGATTTTCGATGTGGACGATAACCACCTCCTGATGGTTACCACAGACAGGCTCTCGGCATTCGACGTCGTGATGCCTGATCCTATCCCTGACAAGGGGGCAGTCCTCAACCGCATCTCGCTCTGGTGGTTTAATAAAATGAATGCTGTTATAAAGAATCATGTGGTCAGTTCCGACATAAGCGAATACCCCGCACCCTTCAAAGGCGATATCAGGCTGAAGGACCGCTCGATGCTGGTAATAAAAGCCAGACCACTGACAATCGAATGCATAGTAAGGGGCTACATCTCCGGCTCAGGTTGGAAAGAGTACAAAGAAAAAGGATCCATTTCCGGCATAAAGCTTCCTGAAACTTTGAAAGAATCCGACAAGCTGACTGAGCCGATCTTTACACCATCGACAAAAGCTGAAATGGGCCAGCATGATGAAAATGTCTCAGAAGAAGTGGCGAAGGATCTTGTCGGCATCGAGATCTTCAACAAGGTAAAAGAAGCCGCATTGAAGATTTACAGCACAGCGGCTGATGAGGCCTTGAAAAAAGGCATTATCATCGCCGATACCAAGTTCGAATTCGGGATAAGAAACGGCGAGATAATCCTTATCGACGAAGTTCTTACCCCGGACTCCTCCCGTTTCTGGCCGCTTGACAAATACGCTCCGGGGAAAGCCCAGCCGAGCTTCGACAAACAGTTCGTCCGCGACTATCTTGAAACACTTGACTGGGGGAAAAAGGCTCCGGGTCCGAACCTGCCTGAAGAAATCATATTAAAGACTCGTGAAAAATATATTGAAGCCTTTGAGAAGCTCACGGGACTGAAATTCTCATCCTGATATGTACTTGAGAAACACAGTCAAACTGCCTGCCATTCTTCTTCTGCTCTTTTCAATAAACGGCTGCGGACTTTTTGCAGGACACATTCCCAACAGCCATATCCCCTGTTCAGGCGGACATGACCATTTCATCAAGGTAAGAGGCGTCAGCTATCACTACACCGAATATCCTGCCTCCGGCAGGGATATCCTCCTTATTCACGGTTTCGCATCATCTGTATATACATGGGAAAGTATTGCGCCTCTTTTACAGAAAAACGGCTATCATGTCTGGGCACTTGACATAAAGGGGTCCGGATGGTCTGACAAACCTTCACCCGATGATAATGCAAAATACGACCTTGTCACATTGACGGATGAAGTTATTTCATGGATGGATGCTGTCGGCCTCGAAAAGCCTGTAGTTGCAGGTAACTCTCTCGGCGGGGCAATGTGTCTGCTGATGGCTATCCGATATCCCGAGAGCATGGACGGTCTTATTCTCATCGATTCTGCTGCATACCCCAATCCTAAAATGAACAGGCTCAGAACAGCCGCTTCAACTCCCGGGGCATTCATTCTGAAAACATTTTTCAGCAGGTCCATCATGAAAGGTCTTCTTAAATCCGGTTTTTATAATGATGAATTGATTACAGACGAACTGGTTGAAGGATATTATATGAGACTTTCCAGTAATGGGGCAATCGATGCCCAGATCGCCATAATCAGAAACCTCGATCAGGCTGATTCGCTTATCATGCCTTATATATCAAGGATACCGGATATTTCTTTGAGAACACTGCTGATCTGGGGAGACAACGATGAATGGGTGCCTGTTGACACCATAGCCAGAGAGTATAATGCAAGGATCAAGGGCTCAAAGCTCATTGTAATAGATAACTGCGGCCATTACCCACAGGAAGAGGCACCTGAAGCTACATCAAACGCAATAAATGATTTTATTCTGTCAATGAATTAGCCACAACCAGGAATAGTTGAAACAATAAGATCATCTATTATCTATATGCTTCCTGAGAAGCGACAACAGAGAGTATCCACTCTTTTGCGGTCTGGGTTACTGGTTTTGTAGCAGGTTCCCTGTCCAGCAGGACTTCGGCAAACTGGCGCAGCATTTTGGCAGTTGCACCCCATATAACGCCGTCAGCTGTTTCAAGGCAGAAAAGTTCGAATTCATGGCCTTTGATTGATGCCTTCTCCATCATCCAGGCATCATCTGAGAGCACATCGGCAAGGGGGAGAAAAAGAAGCGTCTCTGATTCGCTGTTTATTTTAAGCTCATATGGCCAGGGGACAATTCCCACTGCCGGGGTGATATGAAAACTGGATATGGTGATATAGTCATCAAGCAGTCCCAGTATTTCAACATCATCAGGTCTGATGCCTATCTCCTCTTCGGCTTCTCTCAAGGCGGTTTCGACCGGCGATGAGTCATCGGGTTCTGCATGGCCCCCGGGAAAGGAAATCTCCCCCTTGTGGTGTTCGACGTTCATTGAACGTTTTGTAAGGATGATCTGCGGCCTGCCTTCGATAAATGAGATCGGCACGAGCACCGCCGCGGGTTTGAGCTTTCCGGCGAATATCTCTTTTCGCCTCCTGTTGCACAGTCTGGAGCTTATCAGATATGCCAGTTTTTCTCTGCTTGCCAACTCATTCATAGCAATACAATGTAACATATCGTACGGACAATGAACAGTCTTGACCGTTTATGTTTTTGCTTGATATAGATACAGGCTATGAAGACAACCTACCCCATAGAAGAATTCATCGAATATATGGAAGACATGATGAATGATCTGGACCAGCTTCTTGAAAGCCCGACGGTTGAGAAGAAATCCGCTATAAAGTGGAGAGAGGATACAAAGAAGAAAATATCCACGGTGTTCGGAGAAAATCATCCCTATGTCAGGGAATTCGAAGCGATTGACTTTGCGACCCCGTTCATTGACGGGTCTGACAAGGTCATGTTCGAAGATACATACAGGCTTGGTCTCGAAGATGGCAAATCATATCTGATCGCCATGATGGACGAGCTTGAAAGCGAATACTACAATGTATTCGGCATGATGGATATCGAGACCACTTTTTATGAGATGGGCAAGTACATTATTACAAAGATTGAAGACTCGGCCGTCAGGGAAGACCTCCTTCAGAGGATCTCGATTCTGAGCGAGGGGCTCGTTTCAGGAGAAATCGACGGCAAGGTCATTTCGGAACAGCTCAGATACATAGGCCAGATGGATAAGGGCCTCTTTAAGATGATTGTTCCGGTCTTTGCATGGTATTATGTGGGTGCAGACAAATCCGGCGACACGACCCCTAACTGAAAAAAAACACTACAGCAAACCAAAATATAAGGAGTTACAATGCCAAAAATCGAGAGGGTACTTATAAGCGTTACAGACAAGGCCGGAATCGCCGCTTTTGCAAAAGACCTTGCTTCCTTCGGAGTGGAAATAATATCAACCGGAGGAACCGCGAAAATGCTCAGGGAGAGCGGGCTCACGGTAATAGACATATCTGACTTCACCGGTTTTCCCGAGATGATGGACGGCAGGCTCAAGACCCTGCATCCGAAAGTTCACGGCGGCATGCTTGCTCTCAGAAACAACCCCGGGCATGCGGCATCGATGAAGGAGCACGGCATAAAGCCGATTGACATGCTTGTCGTAAACCTCTACCGCTTCGAAGATACCGTCGCCAAGGGTGCTGAACTGCATGAGGCAATAGAGAATATCGACATCGGCGGACCGGCAATGCTTCGCGCCGCATCAAAAAACTACGAATTCGTGAGCGTCGTAACGGACCCGGCGGACTATGCACCCATCATCGAAGAAATGACTGCGTCCGGAGGAGCCGTCAGCTCAAAAACCAACTTCAACCTTGCCAGAAAGGCTTTCTCCCTGACCGCCCGCTATGATGCCGCCATTTCGAATCATCTTCAGGGCATAGATGTGGAGGAAGGTCAGTTCCCTCTTACGTATACCGTGCAGTTCAACCGCAGGCAGATAATGAGATACGGCGAGAACCCGCATCAGAAGGCTGCTTTCTATGCCGAGACAAAAATCGACCAGCCTTCTATTGCAACAGCGGAACAGCTCTGGGGCAAAGAGCTTTCGTACAACAATATCATGGACTCGGATGCCGCTCTTGATATGATAATGGACTTCGACAAACCTGCGTGTGTTATACTGAAGCATTCCAATCCTTGCGGGGCCGCTCAGTCGGATTCATCACTTGCCGAAGCCTACATGAATGCTTTTGCAGTCGACAAGGTAAGCGCATTCGGGGGCATAGTGGGACTGAACAGGGTGGTCGATGCCGAGACCGCCAGGGCGATTGGAGAGGTTTTCACCGAGGTCGTCGTTGCACCCGGTTATACCGATGAGGCCTTGAAAATTCTTGAAGAAAAGAAAAATATCAGACTCCTGAACGTCCCCGAAATACTTGCAGGTCCCAGCGCCAAAAAGCAGATGGCATCAACTCGAAGGGTTGTAGGCGGGCTTCTCCTCCAGGACAGGGATATGGGGACCATTGACCTCAAGAATGCAAAGGTCGTCACAAAAAGAGCCCCTACCGCGGAAGAGCTTGAAGCGCTTCAGTTCGCCTGGCGCATAGTGAAGTTCGTAAAGTCGAACGCCGTTGTCTATGCCTCAAAGAATCAGCTCATAGGCGTCGGCGCAGGACAGATGAGCCGTGTCGATTCCTCAAGGCTTGCGATCCTGAAGGCAGGGAATGCAGGACTTTCGCTCAAGGGTTCGGTCGTTGCATCTGATGCTTTCTTCCCGTTCAGGGACGGGATCGATGAGGCTGCGGGCGCTGGTGCAACTGCGGTTGTACAGCCCGGCGGCTCGGTACGCGACGAGGAAGTTATCGAAGCGGCGAATGAACATAATATGGCAATGATTTTCACGGGAATGCGGCATTTCCGCCATTAGTTTTGCTTCGCATTCAAGCCCTGTCGTTGTCGGCTGCGTCGGAACGCTCCTCAGCATACGTTAAAGTATGCCTGCGTCGCTTCCTCTTGGCCTCCTCGACATCATCTTGAATGCAAAGCAAAACTTTATAAAGAACTCGATTAAAACAGCAACCCGCGTCGTTTCGCGGTCTGCTTTGATTTGGGCTATTGACGGCCCTCACCCTACGGGCGCATCTTCGATGCGTCAATTTTCGTGAAGCGAAAATTTGTTATAACGCCCTGTAATAAATTTGTTATTTTATAGATTCAGGAGACCGATATGAAAAACACTAAATCCATACATTTTATCTGTGTAATTGCACTAATGATTATGACCATACCGCTATGGTCATATATTATAAGCGGACCTGCTTTATGGCAGGACATTGTTATCATCCCTTGTTGTTTGATTGCAGTTGGATACTGGATGATGATCATTTTCAATTTCGATGGAATAAGAGATAATTATATTTCAAATAATAAAAAGTTTAAAAATCTACAGCCCGCTGACATCAAGAAGGAACATCGGAAATTGAAAGTTATAGGAACCGGTTTCACAATTTCTCTATCACTCATTGCTATTGCAACCACGATAGATATCATACTGGTTCATATATTACATCTGTCCCCAAAACATTAAATGGAAACATTCTGGTTTCAGCATTGCAAAATTTCATCTTTACAATAACTCTTTTTTTATTGACCTCTCAAGTTAACTGTTGCATGTATTAAACTACTTTGAATAATA
>CAYNVT010000160.1:0-8384 GCA_964400685.1 uncultured Bacteriovoracaceae bacterium
CGCTACGAGGGCTCGGAACCGGTTACCATGGGCGGGCTTACGAGAGAAGGCCGTGACGCCACTAATGAACTTACCTACGTGATGCTCGATGCCGCGGCGGCATCGAAAGCGGCCCTTAATTTCGCCGTACGCATACACAGGGATTCCCCGAAGGAATTAATGGAAAAGGTCGCCCTACTCCATAGCCTGGGCAACTCCAGCATCTCGCTCATGAACGATGAGATGGGGATAAAGGCGCTTATCAGACACGGGTTCTCGCAGGAGGACGCGTTCGACTACGCCGTAACAGGCTGCGTCGACATGTGCGCGCCCGGCAAAACAGGCGGCGAGGCGTTCAGCTCAATCCTCTTGTGCCGGACGCTCGACATGACGCTCAGGAACGGGGACGCCCAGGTCGTCATATGTCTCGTTAAGGATGCAGGGCTGAAGACGGGCGACCCGGATTCGTTCAATTCTTACGAAGAATTCGAAAATGCATTCATAAAGCAGGCCGCCCTGCAGATAAAGAACATCGCACGTGCATCATACCTGAGGGACAAGACCCATGCGGAGAACCTCCCGGCGCCTCTCATATCTGCATTCATGCAGGGCTGCCTCGAAAAGAGAAGGGATGTGACCAAAGGAGGCGCAGTATACGACCTTGAAGGCATACTCGTCATGAACAGCATAGCGAACCTTGTCGACTCGCTCTATGCGATCAAAAAGCTCGTCTATGAACAGAAGATCATCAGCGTCAGGGAATACCTCAAAGCAATCGACAGCAACTATGAGGGATACGGGGAATTGCACGCACGCATCACGGCCCTGCCCGGAAAATGGGGCAACGGCAATCCCGAAACCGACGGCATAGCCCGAAGGGTGACGACTGCGATCTTCGATGAGATGAATAAATACAGGACATACAAGGGGGGCGTATATGCGCCTTTCATCAACAGCATGACAGCGCACACCTATGACGGACGCATATTCATAGCGACGCCGGACGGCAGGAAGGCGGCCAAGCCTTTCGCCGCCAGCTGCAACCCGTATAATGTCGATACAAGAGGCCCGACAGGCGTGCTCAAGTCTGTTGCGGCAATCGACTATTCGCATGTGCTGGGCTGCGCTGTGAACATACGCATGCATCCATCCGGCATAGGAGAAACGGAGGAAATAAGGAATAAGTGGATATCCCTGATCGATACGTATTTTAAAATGGGAGGGGAGCAGGTCCAGCCGACAGTCGTATCGACCGAGGTATTGAAGGCGGCTCAGAAAGACCCCGGTGCATACGGCGATGTGATAGTAAAGGTGGGCGGCTACAGCGCATACTTCGTGGACCTGGGTTATGAGATACAGGAAGAGATTATCACACGTTCAGAGCACCATCAGGCCTGACGAATGCAAGCGGGAATTATCTTTGATATCCAGCACTACTGCATACACGACGGCCCAGGCATCCGTACCGTCGTATTCCTTAAGGGGTGTCCTCTCAGGTGTGCATGGTGCCAGAATCCGGAATCGCAGATGATGAAACCCGAGATCGGCTATCTCAAGGATAAATGCACAGGCTGCGGAAAGTGCGTTGAAGCCTGTCCGAACGAAGCAATAAAACAAGAAGTAAAGCCTGAAGCTGAGAGGCTGTTAAGCAAATGCAAAGAAGCGCTCAGTTTCAGGAAAAATCCGTCAGCCAACCGGCCTTTAAACAATGAATCAAAGTGCATCATACGCAACAGATCAATCTGCACTGTTTGCGGCAGGTGTGCCGCTGTCTGTGAAACCGGGGCGGCACAGCTCATCGGCAGTGTGACCTGCCCGGACGATGTCATTGAAAAAATTCTTATGGATACGCCATTTTTTGACAACTCCGGAGGCGGAGTGACATTCTCCGGCGGCGAGCCCACTTTGCAGAATGCTTTTCTGCTGGATATGCTTGGTATTTTGAAGGATGCGGGCATCCATACGGCAATCGAGACCTGCGGATACTTCGACGAGAGTCTGATTGATCAGCTGCTTCCACTAACAGACCTGTTTCTTTTTGACCTCAAACAGATCGATGCGGCAAAGCATATAGCTTTTACCGGAAAAAGAAACGGGGTAATTCTCGCAAATTTCATTTCGATTCTGAACAAGGCCGGAGCTGAAAGAATTATACCGAGGATACCACTGATACCGGGCTTCAATACCGATAAAGAGTCAATCGAAGCATTCTCAACCTTTTTGAAAAAACAGGATTTCTATGGTGAAATCAATATTATGCCTTATAATTCCCTGTATAAATCAAAGTTTGAAAAGATCGGCAGAGGCTCAGAATATATAGAATTCGGCAAGCTTGATGAAGACATAACAAGACAGACGTCTGAAATCTTTGCTTCATATGGATTGAGGTCAGTCTGCCAAAAGTAATTTTTTAAGGTGAGGAAGATGATAAATACATTCGGTTTTGCCAGAATACCAAGAATAGAATTCGGCGCAGGCAAATTTGCGATGCTTCCCGGCATCATATCTTCCTGTGGGGAGAGAGCCCTGATAATAACTGGGGGCAGTTCTTTCAAAAAATCAGGCAGGCTTGATTCACTGATAAAAACCTTAAGTGAAAAGGGTGTTGCCTCCCATGTCGAAGCAGTCGACAGCGAACCTTCACCCGATTTGGTTGATGATATATGCGGGAAATATCGTCATCAGGACATCCAGGTCGTAGTTGCAGCAGGAGGAGGAAGCGCCATTGATGCTGGCAAGGCAATATCCGCCATGCTGAGGGTAAAAAGGCCTGTCGAGAATTTTCTCGAAGGCATTGGCAATGAAAAGCACCCAGGCCTGAAGGTCCCATACATAGCGGTTCCGACGACATCAGGAACAGGAAGTGAGGCGACGAAAAATGCCGTGCTCTCAAAAATCGGCCCGGAAGGTTACAAAAGATCGCTCAGACATGATAATTTCATCCCCGATGTGGCAGTGATAGACCCTGAACTCATGCTGACCTGCCCTTCCCCAATAACGGCTGCATGCGGCATGGATGCATTCGTGCAGCTTCTGGAATCATATGTTTCGATTAAGCCCACACCCATGACGGATGCGCTCGCTTTAAGCGGGATCGAGGCCGCAGCCAGGAGTCTTGTGAGCGCATGCGGCGATGGGGCGGGCGATACGGGTGTCCGCTCGGATATGGCGTATGGGGCCCTGATCTCGGGTATAACGCTTGCCAATGCGGGACTCGGTATAATTCACGGCTTTGCTTCGGCGATAGGAGGCTTCTTCAATATCCCCCACGGCGTCGTATGCGGGACACTTCTCGCTCCGGCAACCAGAATGAATATTGAGGTTCTGAAGAAGACCGACCCCGGCGGCATTCAGATAATGAAGCATGCACGTGCAGGCGCTATCCTCTCCGGCCGGCCTTATGACGGATCGAATGTCTCAGAACTCTGCGAAAGGCTGATCGAGACCCTTTATGTCTGGACTGAAAATCTCGGGATGCCGCGCTTGAGGGAATATGGTGTGAAGGAATCGGACATAGAAAAGATAGTTGCGGCTACCGAAGCCAAGAACAATGCCGCAGCGCTTACGAAGGATGAAATTACAAAGATATTAAAAGAAAGAATATGAAACATATCCTTGCCATCGACCTGGGGACCCAGAGCATCCGCGCAGGGCTCATGACGCCCGAAGGAAGGGCCGCAGTCGTATCGCAGGAAGCGCATACCATCGACAGTCCCCGCCCCGGCTGGGCCCAGCAGAATCCTGCTGCATGGTGGGAGATTGCAAAAAAACTCATACGAGAGGCAATCGGGAAAAGCGCTATCGATCCGTCCGATATCGCGGGTGTGATAGTCTGCGGACAGATGCACGGGCCCACGGGCATAGGCAGGAACGGCGAGATTACCACCGGATCAACACAGTTATGGTGCGACAAGAGGTGCGAACCTCAGTGCGCCGGACTGAAGGTGGCCTCCGGCGGCGAAGACCTGCAGAAAATAACAGGCAATGTTCCCGGAGCAGGTTGGACAGGCCTGAAGGTCAGATGGATCAAGGAAAATATGCCGGACGCCTATGAAAATACTGCCTGTTTTCTGGTTCCAAAGGATTTCATAAACTACATGCTTACCGGCGTATTCGCCACCGACTTCAGCGAGGCATCGGGATCATTTCTCTTCGATGCGGAAAAGGAAGGGTATTCCGGCATAATGGCCAAAAGGCTGGGGCTCGACCTGGATAAATTCCCTCCTGTCTTCAAGTCATATGACATAATAAGCCGTGTAATGAAAAGTGCCGCGCTGCAAACAGGTCTGATCGAAGGTACGCCTGTAATGGCGGGCGGCGGCGATTTCCTTGTCTCTCTAATTTCGCTGGGACTCGCAGATGGCGCAACGGCCATAGACATGACAGGGACCTCTACGCTGTTCGTCGTGGAAAAGGACTCGCCCGTCATACACCCGTCCGTCTCAAACCTCATGCACGCGCTCGGAGGATGGGCCCCTTTCGTAATGCTGGACACGGGCGGTCTCAACATGAAATGGTTGAGAGACCTCCTCTCATCGGCAGCGGCCGCTCCGGTATCCTACGATAATATGATCGAACAGGCCGAGGCTGTTCCCGCAAGCTCGGACGGACTCATATTCTACCCCTATCTGCTGGGAGAGAGGAGGAGCGACAACGTAAACTCAAGAGGGATGTTCTCAGGGATAACACCAGGGCATACGGCCGGCCATTTCGCCAGGGCCGTCATGGAAGGAACCGCTCTGGCCCTGGGCATGAACGCCTCGGTATTCAGGCGGCTCGGCGTCAGGATCGACAGGGTATGCTGCGTGGGCGGGGCCACACGTAACCGTCTGCTCAATCAAATCAAGGCGAACGTATACGGCGTGCCGGTCGAGATATCGGATGAGCCCGAGGCGACCCTTGCAGGCGCCGGGCTGCTGGGTGCATACGGTCTGGGCCTTATCGGCGATATTGCCGCAACTGCCGCAAGGCTACATTCCAAAAAGACTCTCATCCATCAAGATAAGAAAACGGCAAAGGTTTATGGAAAAATGTCTGAAGAGTTTGAAAGGCTGTACGGTCATATGCTCGGATTCTGGAAATAAAATACCGGAGGTGTATGAATGAAACTCAATTCGCATGATCTCGCAAGGATGATGGATTTCAGCATAGTAAGGCCTGAAGTTGACGAGAAAGAACTCGTTGAATTCGCCGCGAACGTAAGAAAATACAGGTTCATAGGCGCGCACGTGCTTCCCTATTACGTGGCCGAACTGAACGCGCTCATTAAAGGCTGCGACGACGTGCTGATAGGAACGGGCATAGGTTTTCCGTTTGGAAACCACAAGACGGCCGTAAAGGTCCATGAGGCAAAGCTCGCCCTCGAAGACGGCTGCAGGGAACTGGACATGGTAATAAACATCTCGGCACTCCTTTCCGGCAGATACCGGTATGTTAAGGACGACATCAGGGCGATAGTCGACACTGCCGCCGGAAAGACAGTCAAGGTCATCTTCGAGGTCCATTATCTGAAGGACTACGACATAGAAAAGGGATGCGAATGCTGCATGGAAGCGGGCGCAAATTTCGTCAAGACAGCTACCGGACATGCGGCCACGGGCGCCACTCCCCACAACATCTCTCTCATGAAGAAATGTGTGGGAGACAGCATGAAAATCAAGGCCTCGGGAGGTATCCGCGACCTGAAGACCATGATCGAGCTTTACAGGCTAGGGGCGGAACGCTTCGGCATAGGCGCCGCATCAGCTCTGAAGATTCTCGACGAATGCAACGTCTTGCCCGGCGGTGTCGTAGAAGTGTGATACAGTACGTTATAACTTTACATCTCTGCATCGTTGCCTGGCCTTGTTTCTTGACAAACTAATTCATTTGTCCCATTTCAAGGCCAATCACCTTTTTTCATTTTCAGTATATGAAAGATTTATTGACAGACTCTCAAATTTAGAGCGTATAATTGTATATAAACAACAAATTAGCATTTGTAATCTTAAGTGAAGTTTAATGAGATGTAATATCTGGGAGTTGACTCCAGAAGTGGGTTTATCCCCTAGGAAACTTATAAACAGGGTATCGGTATGAAGAATAGAGGATTGATTAATCCGCAGGTTATTAAGTTAGCAACTTCCCTACGAGATTACTTTCTAGGTTCTTTCGACAAGGGTGGTGATCTTTCCATTTTCCTATGTGGCGGTGCATCACAATCAGAATCACAATTTAGACGCAACTTGGGTTCTGAAATATCAGCAACAAAATCTAAATACAGGTATTCTGTCTACTACCCCGAGGACATGTTCGTGGAACTTATACTTGGTCATCAAAGGCATGATCTCCTAATGTTGGAGAACCTTCTTGCTGAAAGCGTAAGTGCCGTAGTGATTTTGCCTCAGAGCCCAGGAACATTCGCAGAATTAGGTGCGTTCTCTAATCATCCAAAGCTTAAGGATAGATTGATCGTTGTGATTGATCCTCATTATGAAAAGTCTCAGAGTTTCATCAAAAAAGGACCTGTTCGACACTTGCAGAAAGAGACAAAGAGTGCAGTGATCTATCACAGAATGAATACCTCCGACATCGCCTCGTTGAGCAAGGTCATTGTCAAGAACACTAGGGAGATTGCCAATTTAAGTCCTCCAACTGTAGACCTAACAAACCCAATTGCCAGTCAAGAGTTCTATTTGGCTCTTGTCTTGACGCTTGATCCAATTCCCCGAGAAGCAATTCTAAAGATCGCGGGGTTACTCCATCCTTGTTCGCCAGACATTGCTCAGACTGCTGCCGAAACAGTTCTTAATTCCCTTGTAAATCAAGGCAATGCCTTGCTTGTTTCTGGAACACTTCATATATCTAATAAGGGTATAGAATCTTTGTTTGCTGGCACTAGAACCGGAAAAAGGAAGTCGCAATTGCAATCTTTATTGTTTGATCTTCGTACTGAAGCTCTGAATGTTATGTTGAGAAAAAGGAGGCATCGGTTATGGGGAGAAGCAGCGTGAACTTAGATGAGTTCAGCGAAAGCGGACTTGGGCAGAGTTTCTCTGCCCCACATGCGAACCAACACATTTGCCCAAACAAGGGTTTCCCATTCGAGAAACCCTTGTGGTCGAGTTCTTTCCTACGAAAGAGCTCGACGCAGGCTCTCTTCGCTCGCCTGCCTAATTACTGTGTTTGTGCACGCTGCTCTCTCCATGCCTCATAATTATGGATGATCGTCGTCAAAGACTTCGATTGCTCGGTTTACCTGTATTTACTAATGTGGACGAATTGGCTTCATTGATACATATTAATCCTGCACGACTCACCATTTTGTCTGAATATACAAATCGATTCTATCGTACCTATCGAATTCCTAAACGTACCGGCGGTTGGCGCCAGATAAGCCAGCCTTCTAGAGAGTTAAAAGGTATTCAAGCTTGGATCTTGCGTAACATACTTGAGAAGCTGAATCCTTCCCCCCATGCGACCGCTTATCTTCCAGGAAAACGCTTATCTGACAATGTATCCCCACATAGAGGGAACCGCTACTTCCTCTCAATAGACCTAGAAGACTTTTTCCCATCCATTCCTTACTTGCGAATACAACGCCTTTTTCAACTCGTTGGCTATGAACAACGCGCCGCAGTTCTCTTAACTGGACTTTGTACCTTTTTTTACTCGCTACCTCAAGGTGGTGTGACCTCGCCAGCACTTTCTAATCTTATCGCAACTCAAATGGATCGAAGACTTTCAGGACTTATATCACGTCGAAACATCGTATTTACACGCTATGCTGACGATATGACGTTTTCGACAAATAATCGCATAGCTTTGATTAGAGCACTGCCTTCAATAAATCGCATTGTGGAATCAGAGGGTTTTAAGATCAATGATCTAAAAACACGTTTTCTTGGCCCCAGGACACAATGTAGGATCACAGGTCTAGTCAAAGATGCCGCTGAGCCTCGATTCGGCATTGGGCGCAAGAAAAAAATCAAAATGCGAGCGATTATGCACAATCTCATAACAGGGAAGAGAAAAGACCCCAACTACCCCACAGAACAAGCAATACGAGGGTGGCTAAACTTTCTCAAAGGGATAGACGAAAAAAGCTATGACCAAATGACCAGGTACTGGAACAACCTCAGAATAAAGTATCCACTGAATCATAGAACCATTTGATAGATTTCCAGGGACCTCTTAAATGGACATAGATTGGAATATAAAAATTGCATCTTTCACTCTTCAGTTTCTTCCTTTTGATGATTTTTTCCCAGTTACTGTCAGATAAAGAGACCTTGAACAACTAAAGGGGGTCAGCCCCCAACAATTTACAAAAGGTTATGAAATCGAAACTCTGATTCTTCCAGCAAGGAATATTATTTCTTTCATATTGCCATACATGAACCTGTATCAAATGGTGATCGTTTTCT
>CAYNVT010000161.1:0-8289 GCA_964400685.1 uncultured Bacteriovoracaceae bacterium
TATTTGTCGAGGACGTTATCCTTGACGCGGACAAAATACCGCATGATGTCAGGAGGCCTGACATCGAGGCCAATGCTTTTGTAGTCGTCTATGGTCGGGAGCTTCTCGGCTTTATCGATCTTGAAGAAGGGCTTTATGAATTTGTCTTCGATCTCGGAAGCTACGCTTTCGTCAAGTAGCGCTATGTGGAGCATATAGTCGTTGTCGAGCACATCCCGGGTTACGCCGAGCGCCTCGGGGACGAAGCCCACAGCCCCTATGCCGCCGCCTTTTCCATTGCCCCTGTTGTGCATCTGCACCGAGGGCTCGAAGATGTTCTTCCCTGTAACGGGGATGGAACTGATGAATCCCGTGACACCGCACCCGCCTTCTTCCTCGGTATTGGGAAGAAGTTGAGGGACTTCCCTGCAAATGCCTGTTCGCGACAGTAATATTTTTTCTGCGTTATCCATTATATGAATACCCCACTTTATTTGCTGTAATCCACGTGCTCAAGCAGATCGGTGCGTCCGACCAGTTCCCTGACGCTTTTCATGCCGAATCTCTGCAGGATATCGACAAGCTGGTAATTCCATGCATGATACATATTTGTAAGCCTCTGAGTCGCCCATTCCTCATTGAACAGGTCAGCCAGCTCTGAGTCGGTCGAAGCTATGCCCCGTGCGCATCCTCGACCGGATTCGCAGTTGCCGCAGCGTACGCATTCGAGTGAGACCATCTCGGCGGTTCCTATTACCGCTCCGTCCGCACCGAGACAGATGGCCTTTGCCAGATCATGGGCTGTCCTGATGCCGCCGGAGGCGATGAGCGTCATTGCGTCGCGCGCCCCCTCTGCGACCAGGAAGTTGTGCACCTTTGTGATGGCATATTCGATGGGCATGGCGATATTCTTTTTCGCAATATCTGGCGCCGCACCGGTTCCACCGTATCCTCCATCGATATGAATGATATGGGCTCCTGCGTAGTATGAGCCGACAGCAACCATATCGACGTCGTTGGGAGTAGACACCTTGACCGAAACAAGGGCGTTCGGATTCATCTCCTTGATCCAGTCTATGTGCTTCTTGTGGTCTTCGATCGAATATACCGAGTGGAACGGGAAGGGTGAGAACAGGGATGCCCCCTGTACCGCCTCTCTCATTCTGGCAACGCTTGCAGTATTCTTTTCGCCGAGAAGGTGTCCGCCGAGGCCCGGTTTTGCACCCTGGGCGTATTTGAATTCCACTATTTTAACCCGCTGGATGGTTTCTTCGCGCACGCCGAAAAGACCGGTTGCTACCTGTGTGATCACATGGTCGTCATAAGGATGGAGTATTTCCGGATAGCCGCCTTCGCCCGTGCAGGTGAATGTATTCCAGATTGAAGCGTTTCTCGCCTTTGACACCATGGTGGGAAGGCTGACCGAGCCGAATGACATCCCGCCTCCATAAACAGGCGTGGATATTACCACATTGGCCCTGCCGTCATTCCTGCGGTTAAGCTCAATGGCGGTTGAGATCTCATCCCTTTGAACATCGGGAGGATTTTCCGGGAACTTAAAGCGCAGCTTGTCGAAACCGCCGCCTGAATTTCCCACATTATACTCAAGGTCCTTGCGGTCGGGTGGATAACCGGTTTCCGCCATGATCCAGGTGGCGGTGATCATGTCTGCAGTCCAGCGGTAGTCGCCGAGCGTTTCATACATGGGATTGTATGTTAGCGTTAAGGCCTTTCGCGGGCATTTTGCGATGCAGCAGAAATTGCGTTCAAGGCATTCGAACCCTATGCATTTATAGTCGATCGGAGGTTTTACCCTGTTGTGTCCCTCCAGCCTCTCATGGACGCCAAACGGGCAAGTGTTTGCGCATGTACCGCAGTTGATGCAGGCATCGGACCTTGTGACCTTGTACTTGGGCACATGGTGTTTGAATCTCGATGGAGTTTCCTTGATTTTTACTGTTGTTGGTTTCATAAGTTCACCGCTTCTTTTATCTTGAACAGTCTGCCGAAAGTTTCTTTGTCGATATCTTCAAAGAATATGGCCCTGCCGGTTTCGCCCCTGAGCCGCCGTGCCTCCCTTATGCCCATGGCGCCCATCATTTCAAGTATCTGAGAATGCCATGCCCCCATTAGATTGATGATCCTCTGGGTGAGAGTCCTGACTGTCGCTTTCTCCAATCCGACAGGGAAGACAAGCAGCTTTTCCGGACCCTCGAACAGCCTGGCGCCCAGCCCTATCATAATGGGAATGTCGATCGCAGTCAGGTCCGAACCGCACAGCATGGCCTTGGGGACGTGTTCCGCCATAGATATTCCGCCGGAAAAGATAAGGGTTACTTCATCGCGGATCTTTTCATCCACAAGTCTTAAATGAACCGAACGTATGACATCTTTGACCAGACGGCCGTCTTCGCCGCGGCCGCAATAGTCTGCGACTATATGGATCACTTCGGCGCCGTCGTGTGCGAGTTTTGAGACGATGCCTTCAATGTCATGTCCGGCCTTAACGCGGACTATTGTCACCGCATCGCTCAATCCTGCAATTTTTTCTCTGATTTTCTGGAAATTCTTTAATAATTCTTCAGTATATTCGAAACAGAGCAGTCTTGCATCTTTTATGAAGGCCTTGTGGTCATCAATCTCGCCTGAATTCATTAAAGGAATGATGTTCCCCTTGTATTTCTCCACATCCTTTCCAATCTCGCCTACAGGCATTATAACGAAGGTCGAAAGCTCTGAAGCAGCCTTCAAAAGTGCAGTAAGGACATTGCCGCTGATATCTTCGGCAGGGATATCAAAGATAATCGGGATAGGGATATCAACGGTTCTTTTGATCTTTGAAAGAAGATTCCCGCTTTGATCAAATACCAGGTGATTCAGCTTTCTTCCGAGTTCCACAGAGGTGCTTATGTATTCACGTCCGTGGATGCCGTCTCTTGTGGGTCTTACGATTTCTGACATGTCGGTCCACATGCCGTCGAAGCCTTCTCCGGTAAACGGTCCCCGGTAACCTGCGCCCGTAACTGGAACTTTTCCGTCCTCGGCCTGCTTGAACAGTGTTATGAACATGTCCGGCTTCCAGAATGAACCGCCGATATTCCTGAAATCATTGTCTATTGATTTTTCAAGGGCGCCCCTTGGACATTCCTGTATGCACCTGAAGCAGTTCCTGCATACTACGGTGTCCGGATCAGCCATTTTCCTGGGGTCGCGTTTGCCCCGCTTATGCGCTTCATAGATGCACACTTTTGAGCATTTGCCGCAGTTGATGCAGTTTTCTCCACGGACAATTTTGAACTTGAATATATTGTCCACCTGAAGAGGTGTTACCTTGGTATTAATGTGATATTTTTTCGGCATAATCTTTATCCTTTTATGTTAGTGGCGAGTGGAGAGTTTAGAGTGCTGAGTTAAGATAGGACGTTTCATAAATAAGGCATCATATCTTTTCACTTCTATTTTTTTCATTGCACTCACCACTTTTAACTCACAACTCACAACCAGTTTTGTATCAGCTGTTCATCTCCACCATATCCCAGTATTCACTGCTTTCATCGACCTTTTTCAGAAATTCGACTATATCTTTTTCGGGTCTGCCGAACCGGGATTCAATCTTTTTTTCCAGAGTTTCCCATAGCGTCATCAGTTCGAGATTGGTCTGGCATATCTCCTCACATGCCTTGCATTTCATGCACATGAATGCCTTGGCCGCCTCTTCGGGTGTGATGTCTTTGCCCTCGGAGAGTTTCTTCGCCAGGGCAATCTTTCCCTTCGCTGTAACCGCCTCGTCTTTGGTGACAAGATAGGCGGGGCATACGGCGATGCAGTTTCCGCATTTGGCGCATGCATGAGTTGTCAGTTCGAAATCGAGCCTGTCCACCTTCTTGTTCTTTCCGAAAATCATGATGATTATCAGTCCGATAAGAGGAGAAAACAGCGAAAGCAGGCTCATCGATATATTGAAGAATAGAGGATTGAAAAGACCCTTTGTAATGATGTTGGAATCGACGCTGAAAAATTTGCCGGGATTCAGTATGCTGTTCGGATCGGCTTTGCGTTTATATGTCCTCAGTTCGAACTGCTTCTGCTTGCTGTAGAGGTAGTCTATAAAAGAGGCGTTCCACAGCCCCAGGCCGTATGGTTCGGCCCCCAGGCTTACGGCCGCCTTGGTCAGGAGCGAGACGAGAGGCATGCTGATGAAATACTTCTTGCTTCTCGAATCGCAGAGGAACGTTGCCATAATGAGCGCGCTATGATCGTTGATGATGTACGAGTCGATGCAGACCTCCACGCCGAAATAAGTGCCAGTTTTCTTGGCCCTGGTGGTGAATGCGGCAGCGGATTCAATCGGGATGATGATTTCACTGGCGAGTATTGTAGGCCCGAGCCTCTTTGTCTTCATGCCGAAAAGCCGCTCGTTCCAGAGATAATTCGATACATAGGAGGGGGCTTCTTCAACGCTGGCGTTCAAGGCCATGAATTTAAGGAAACTTTCGTTTTCTTCCTCGCTCCCGAATTCCACCATAACCGCCGCTGACTTTTTGAATATTGACCCATGCAGCATCTCATTTATGTCGCCGAGGTGATTTTCATCGACAAATCTTATCACATTGGGGTTCAGCTTCTTTTCTTTGATGGTCTCCGTCAGTTCCCTTATGAATGCAAACGCCTCTTTATCGTTTGCGAAATACAGAAGATGGGGATAAGTCGACTGCGGCATGTCTCGCAGCTTGAGAGTGACTTCGGCGATAATCCCGAATTCTCCTTCGGTCGAGACGAAATAGTCGAATTCGTGGTCCTCAGGGGTGAGTGTCTTCATCTCTCCCGCGCCTGTTACGACAGTCATCGAGACGATGTGCTTCGATATGTGGCCGTACCTGAAGCTGTTGATACCGTAACCGCCGGTCGAAATCCATCCGCCAACCGTGGAGAATTTGCTCGAAGGGTATGTCATCAGACACAGGCCGTTCTTTTTAGCAGCGATATCGATGTCGCTCCATCTGGCGCCGGCTTCGACTGTAACGGTCTTCTGTCTGACATCAAGATCGAGGATTTTTCTCATGGGGGAAAGATCCATAACTATTCCTGAATTTGTCGGTATGACACCTCCGAATCCCCAGGATGCAGCACCTCTGGCTATGACAGGGAATTTCTTCTCGTTAGCGAATTTCAGTACCTTCTGAATTTCATCCTTGTCACGGGGCTGAACCACAAAGTCAGGCATTGTTTTGAAGAATGTTTTTGTCATGATCAGCGGAACATCGCCTATATCATGGCTGTACATCTCCAATTCCTCGATTTTATCGATTACCTTGATATCGCCTTCAATCTTCCTGAAATCCTGCGCTAATGTTTTCATAGTTTAAATGTCTCTTTCGATTGCTTTTGTTTTTTTTAATGCCGTGCAGATAAAGCATTGAATTTAATTTCAGCAAGATATATGCCAGAACAGGTATATGGAATGTTGCGATATCATCAAATATATGCGGCTTTGCATAAAAGCGGCGATATGAAGTCTAATCCCAATTCATATAAAAGGCAAATACCTGAATACATAAATGAACCATCGAAAATAATGAGACAATAATGTCGTAAAGAACAAAAATGTTGCAATAATATTCGTGAAGACATTATATCTGTTTATCAAGGGGCGTATCATTATTCAGCCTTGAAGAATCTCACGAGTAAGCTGTTTGACCGTTTTTGTCATGATGTCTGATGCCTGACGGCTGCAAAAAGGCTTTGTGGTATATTTATTGTAAAGATATGACAAATATATCAAGAGGTGGCCGTATGGGAATTTCTGCAAGGGTTACTACCGGCATCAAGGGGCTTGATAAAGTAATTGACGGCCTCAGGATGGGAGATAACGTTGTCTGGCAGATTGAAAACATAAACGATTACAGGAAGCTTTCCGAGTCCTTCGTGAAAAGCGCCGTGAGTGAGAAAAGGCGCGTTGTCTACATGAGATTCGGACATCACGATCCGCTTTTTAAGCCGGACTCGGGTCTCAAAATATATTCGCTTAATCCGGACGCAGGCTTTGAAGGGTTTTCATCGGAGGTCCATAAGATAATCACGAATGAGGGCAGGGACGTATTCTATGTTTTCGACAGCCTGTCCGAGCTGCTTTCATCATGGGCGACCGACCTGATGATAGGAAACTTCTTCTTTATTACGTGCCCCTATCTTTTTGACCTTAATACGGTTGCATATTTCGCGCTTCTGCAGAACCGCCATTCACACCATACTGTTGCCCGGATAAGGGAAACGACTCAGCTCCTCATGGATGTGCACAGCACCGGAAAGGATTTCTATGTGCACCCTCTAAAGGTATGGAAAAGATACTCGCCCACGATGTTTCTGCCCCATTTGAAAGACGGTGATACCTTTGTCCCGATAACGAGAAGCCTCGATGCCTCCAGGCTCCTGTCGCAGATATCGAAGAGATGGGACGAGTCGGCAAGGAGGCAGATGGATTACTGGGACAGGCTTTTCCTTCAGGCTGAAGAGATGCAGTCAAGAGATGTCAGCCCTGATGAAAAAAACACCATGATAGACCAGCTTTGCAGGATCATGCTTGTGAGGGAACCCAGAATGCTGGAGCTCGCCAGGGAGAATTTTACTCTTGAAGATCTGCTGCAGATAAAGACGAGGCTCATAGGCACCGGATATGTCGGAGGCAAAACAGTCGGGATGCTGCTTGCGAGAAAGATACTTACGACGGATACCAGCATCGGATATGAACAGTATTTTGAGCCTCATGACTCGTTTTTCATCGGTTCGGATGTCTTCTATACATATATCGTACAGAACGGCTGGTGGAAATTGAGGATGAAACAGAAGACAAAGGAAGGATATTTCAAGATCGCCAGAGAGCTTAAGGATGCGATGGCGAACGGGATTTTTCCTGATGAGGTCAAAGAGCAGTTCTTCCAGGTTATCGAATATTTCGGGCAGTCCCCCATAATAATCAGGTCATCCTCTCTGCTTGAGGATTCCTTCGGGCATGCCTTTGCAGGCAAATACGAAAGCTTTTTCTGCGCGAATCAGGGTACGCCTGAGGAAAGGTATGCCCAGTTCGAAGAGACGGTCAGGAAGGTTTATGCATCGACAATGAATGAGGATGCGCTTATTTACAGGAGGCAGCGCGGACTGGAAGATCGTGATGAACAGATGGCGCTCCTCGTGCAGAGGGTTTCAGGTTCATACAGAAAAGATTATTTCTTCCCCGACCTTGCAGGTGTCGGGATGTCGTACAATACATTTGTATGGAATAAAGGGATGGACCCTGGCGCCGGAATGCTGAGGCTTGTCATGGGTCTCGGGACACGCGCCGTCAACCGTATAGAAAACGATTATCCGAGGATGGTTGCCCTGGACGAACCGCTCCTGAGACCCCATGCCGGAATGAAGGATTTAAGGACATACTCCCAGAGGAACGTCGACCTCATAAATATCAGGGAAAATGAGTTTCAGACCGTCTCCCTCATAAAAATGTTTGAAGAGGCTGTGGATATCCCGTTTGAAAAGATCGCTGTCCATGACTACGAAATGACGGAACAGTTAAGGAAAACCAGGGGAGAAGATATCGAATCATGGCTCCTTACCTTTGATAGCCTCCTGACTGACACTTCTTTCACCAGAGTTATGCACGGCCTTTTGAAAAATCTCGAGAAGGCCTACAGCTATCCGCTTGAGATAGAGTTTACTGTAAACTTCAATGAAGTGGGGGATTTCAGGATAAACCTGCTTCAGTGCAGACCGTTACAGGTCATAGGTGTAGAAAAGAATATAGAATTTCCAGGAAAGATCGATGCCGATAAGGTGATTTTCAGCATGAACGGCAATTTTATGGGCGGCAGTATCGTTCAACCTGTTAACAGGGTCATTTTCATTCAGCCCGAGGAATACAGCGCCCTTCATCAGCAGGAGAAATATGAGGTGGCCCGGACTATCGGGGAACTCAACAGGATGATAGAAAACAGAAACGACCTGCCCGTAATGCTTCTGGGGCCGGGCAGATGGGGAACTACGACACCCGCACTCGGCATACCGGTACATTTTTCAGAGATAAACAACATGGCTGTCCTGGGAGAGATCGCTCACCTTGACGGCAATCTCATGCCCGAGCTTTCCTACGGGACGCATTTTTTCCAGGACCTTGTCGAAAACAGGATATTTTATGTGGCCATCTTCCCCTGGGAAGAGGGTGTGGTTTTCAACAGCAAAAGGCTTCTGAAAGGGAAAAACATTTTAACCAGGCTCTTTCCCGAAGCGAAAAAGTTTAAGGATGTAATAAAGGTTTAC
>CAYNVT010000162.1:0-8083 GCA_964400685.1 uncultured Bacteriovoracaceae bacterium
GACAGAGAGGCCCTCGACAGGGGGTTCAGCGTGTATTTCCCCGAAGCATGCCTGCCCATGCTTCCTGAGGCGCTCTCGAACGGTGTGCTGAGTCTGAATCCCGGAGAGGACAGGCTTGCAGTCGTTGCTGAGATGAAAATAGGTCCCAGGGGAAGACTTATTTCAACCGGATGCTATGAAGCCGTTATCCGTTCAAGAGCAAGGCTCATGTATGAAACAGCCTCTCCCTATCTGGAAGGAAAGGCCGTTGAACCCTGCAAGGATGCCGAAGTGAATAAATCTCTCAAAGTTCTCAATATGCTCGCCGGCCATCTTTATAAGGCCCGAAAGAGAGCAGGCAGCCTTGATTTCGACCTGCCGGAAGTGGAGATAGAAATATCGGAGAGCGGTTATATTGAAGACATATCCAGAAGACCCAGAGGGCCTGCCGAAAGACTTATAGAAGAGATGATTCTGCTTGCGAACAGGGCCGTGTGCTCTTATCTGAAAGAGCGCGGCATGCCGGTCCTTTTCAGAGTGCATGAGAAGCCTGCCGGGGATGATATCGAAGCTCTGGTCGAGATACTCGATGATCTCGGCTGCTCAAAGACGCTTACCAGAAGGCTGTTGCAGGCAGCAGCTTCCGGCAGGCATCTTAACAGGGTCTTAAATGAAGTTGCAGATGCATACAGAGGCCATGATCTTGAAGTGTTCGTGCACAGGCATATCCTTCGTTCGCTGAGGCAGGCCGAATATTCGGTAGAAGATATAGGCCATTTCGGCCTTGGCTTTACAGGCTATCTGCATTTCACTTCTCCAATCAGGAGATATTCCGACCTGCTTGTACACAGGGTTCTGAAAAGTGTTTTACGGCCTGAAGGTGTTAAAGATAATGAGAAATCCCGATATGCGAAAAGACTCAAAAAGCTTGCCCCTGTTATAAGCAAAAAGGAACGCACGACAAACGAGGCCATGATGGAGGCCGTAAAATTGAAGACGGCGTCATTCATGAAACGCCATGTCGGAGACAGGTTCAGCGGCATAGTGACAGGCATACTGCCGTTCGGTTTTTTTGTTGAAATTGCGGACCCTCCTGTTGACGGTCTGGTAAGGGCGGCTGATATCGCGGGAGCAAGGATATTGGAAGGACGCGAAGTAAGGATGAGAAAGCATGTTATTTCCATGGGCGATAAGGTGGATGTGCTGATATCCTCTGTTGATGAAACCAGAGGCTATATAGATATGAAACTGGCCGGCCTTGAAAAACGCCGGCCATGAGGTTCACCCTGATTGTCTGGTTGATTAAAGTTGATTTAGTATGGCATAAAAAAAGCAGTCAATTCTTTAACTGAACATCTGTGAGCGGACCGGGAAAAGATAAACGAAATCGATATTGGAGGTCATGATGCTGATTGTTGTTGCAAGGATGAATGCACTTCTCGGAAAAGAGGAAGAGATGGAAAAGGCGTTTCTTGACATTATACCGAAGGTGGAAAAAGAGGAAGGGACTCTTGGTTATGTCCTTCACCGAATGAAGAAGAAGCCACAGAATTTTCTAATGTATGAAAAATACAGGGACAAGGAAGCGCTCGCTTTTCACAGTTCGACTCCTTATTTTGCTGATCTTTTCGGCAAGATAGCCCCTTTGATGGATGGCGATCCAGTAATTGAAATCTATGAAGTGCTTTCGTCCATAAAAGAGAAAGTTTAGACTCTTGTGGAGAAGGGAGGCCGTATGAAAAAAATATTTTTCGTTTTGATTGCCTTAAGTTTTCTGTTTTCAGGATGCGCAATCATAAAGAAAAACTTCAATGCCTCGGTTGACAAACCCTCGGGTACATTGACGATGGAAGGCATCAAATCAAATGTTACTATAAGCAGGGATAATCTGGGCATACCTTATATAGAGGCTGGAAGTGAAGAAGACCTATTTTTTGCCACAGGTTATGCTATGGCCTCTGACAGACTCTGGCAGATGTATTTAAGGAGCATGGTGATGCAGGGTAGGCTTTCCGAGATTGCCGGGAAGGATACCCTTGAAATCGATATCTATTTCAGAACGCTTGGAATGAAAGAACTTGTAAGCAGTGCCCTTTCAACACTGGATAAAAAGCATCTTTCGTCACTTGAGAGCTTTTCGAATGGGGTCAATGCATATATCAATACACATAAAAAACTGCCGCCGGAATTTGCAATCACGGGATACAAACCCGAACCTTGGACACCGGCTGACAGTCTTTACTGCTTCGGTGCTGTGAGCTATGGGCTTTCTTACAATCTCTATGAGGAGCTCGATTTCCTGGTCCTTGCTTCCAGGCTTGGATATGAAAGGATGCCTTGGTTGTTTCCCGTTTATCCCGGGCTCTCTCTTCCGGTAGATGAAACGAAAAAGCTTAATGACATTCCGGCATCCGAGCTTATGGATTCAAAGAGCGGCAAGACTGATACGGCTTTTTATCTGAACGGTATCGTGCCGAAACCCATGCCTGCATCCAACAACTGGGCGTTAATGGGTTCAAAGACTCTAAGCGGCAAGACGATTGTCTGCAATGATACCCATCTCATGCCGTCAACACCCTCCGAATGGCTTATAATGCATTTGAAATGCCCTACTTATGAGGCGGCGGGTGTCATGGCTCCGGGATTGCCTGTAGTGGTTCTCGGGTATAACGGCAAAGTCGCGTGGGGCGTAACCATGGTATCTGCCGACTCCCAGGATATATTCGTTGAAAAGTTGAAGACAGAAGGCGGCAGCCGTTCATATCTTTATAAAGGACAGTGGATACCGGTTATGGAAAGGAAAGAATACTTTAAGGTGAAGTCTTCGGACAAGCCTGTTGAGAAGATTATTTCAGCAACATGCCACGGCCCGCTGCTGAACACCAATATTAAAAACGTCCCGTTTTCTGAAGAGATAATGCCCGACAGCAGCAAATATGGCCTGGCCCTTTCATGGGCTAAGGAGGGTATGTCGGATACGTTCGCCGGGTTCTACACGCTTGCAGGTGCAAGTAATGCCGATGACGCCAGGAATTGCATATTGAAGATAGGCGCCATGTATCTGAATTTCGTGTACGGAGACAGCGACAATATAGGATGGCAGGTTTCAGGGATATGTCCGCTCAGGAAAAACGGTGTCGGCCTGCTGCCTTCTCCCGGCTGGACAGGTGATTATGACTGGACGGGCTATGCTCCCGTAGAAAAAATGCCAGGCGATAAAAATCCCTCTAAGGGATATCTCGCAACCGCCAACAATGCTATTGTCCCGCCCGATTACCCGGTAATGATATCAGGTTCATGGGCAAAGCCCGAGCGTATTGAAAGGATTGAATCCATTTTATCGTCCATGAAGAATGCCACGACAGGGGATATGATGACCATGCAGTTTGACAGGTATTCCCTGATGGCGTTCAAGGTCCAGAAAATGCTTTTTGATGAGTCCTTTTCCAAAGAGATAAGAACGGCTATCGAAAAGCTGGCTCCCGTGGACAGGGACAAGGCAAACAAATGTCTTGAGCTTCTCGATCCTAAAGTTTTCGACTGCAATATGAAGCCGACATCTCCTTATGCCGCTGTTATGGGAGCGTTTTATCATACGGCGACTCTAAATACTTTTCTGGACGAGTTCGGGCCGGCGGATAATCCCCAGTGGAAGACTTTTGGAAGGTTGACCGGACGCTATACTTCAGTCGATACGTTTCTTGACAGGTTTAAACGATATGATGCCGCTGCGTGGAAATGCCTGGATTCAACAGATGCCTGGGGATATTCTGCACAGCAGGATCACTTGTTGTCGAGGTCTGATTCTCCTTTGTGGGATGATCCAAGGACAGATGCAAAAGAGACAAAGGCCGATATAATTGCTGTTTCTCTCGCCGATGCCGTAATCCTCTGCGAAAAGAAGATGGGAACTGATCAGAAGAAATGGCAATGGGGAGGGCTTCTCCATTATGATTTCAAGCATGATATCAGCGAGGAGATGCCTTTCGGGATATTAAAGGACTATTTGAATCCCGGGATGTATCCGGCCGGGGGTGATTGGAATACCATTAACGTTGCAGGATTCTCATTGGCGGAAGGTACGTTCGAGGTCTCTGAAATCCCGGCAATGAGAATGATCGTTAACTTCGGAGAGACTGAACCAGCGTATCTGGTCACAGTGCCTGGGCAGTCGGGCAATCCTTCGAGTCCTCATTACAGGGATATGTTGAATGGCTATTTTATATCCGGTAAAAACCATCCCCTGGCATTCAGGGAGGAAAATGTAAAAAAACAGTATAAGGATGTGCTCACACTGGTTCCCGGACAATAGCCATCTGAAACGGCTTTAGATTTTGATATGCTGAATTATTAAAATGCCCTGGCAAAGGCCAGGTATGCGGGGATCGCATAAAGACTGATGTTGAGGCATTTTTTTATATTTCCAGAGTGTTATAGAAAGTTTAGAACTGGAGGCGGGGTATGTCAGATAAAATCAAGGCATCGTCGGCCATAATGATTCTGTTCATCATTTTATCTATGCCTGCTGTCTGTATGAGTGAAGGAAGGCCTGTGGTTTGCGACAGGCTTTACTATGACGGGGACGAAGGAAACATTGCATACACCATAAGCGGCAAGTTTGTAACGCTTGAGATGCTGTCGGATAACCTCGATCCGATGAAGGAAATCGGAGAATTTGGCGGTAAGAGTTACCGGTTATATGATGTACTTGTTAAAGCGGATTTTAATGGGGGAGGGTTTTTTGTAGAGTGGCAAGTTTCAGGGCCGAAGCCGTTAATTGTAAGATATCTTGATAACCTCGAAAATGGATTGAGGGATAAAACCGTATTTTATGACCTGTCAAAAACGGCAGTTGATTTGAAAACGACAGCTTTTTATGAAACCGAAGATGCCTTTTCGATAAACCTCTCCTCTTTTAGATATTCCTACAGGCCGGGAGAGGAAATCATCGTTAATGCAAAGGTGAACAACAATATGAACACGCCGGCCCTGCTGGTAAGATGCCTCGACGGTTCGGCACGGGGCTTAAGATACCCGCAATGCGTATTCGAGATCAAGGATTCATCAGGCAAAACCCCTGAGAACATATTCGCTCCGATGTGCAAGGTCGTTAATCCGCTGACACCTGATGATTTCATTGATGTCCCTCCCGGCGGATCAGCAGAGCTGTTTGATGGCGGATTCGTCTTCAGCAATGCCTTCAAACTTGTCAAACCGGGCAAATATTATATTTTCATAAGATATTCGACCGTCGCGCTCAAGGAATGGGAGTGGTACGGCATGTATTCGGATGAATACTGGAACAGCAGAAATTCAAATGAATTCTGGAAAAAGCGTGAAAAGGAAATCATTAAGAACAGGGACCTGCTTAAGAAGACTGAACTTGTCTCATTCAAATCGAACACCATCGAGATAGAAATAACAGGGAACCCTTTAAGCAGGGAAGAGGCCATTAAAATTGCCGGGGAAGCATGTAAAATTTCCGGCTGGAAATTCAATGATATAACTGCCGATGAAGATGATGGCAAGTGGTTGGTCAGGACAAATACAAAGGCTCTTGGTATGAATGCGACGATAGTGATTGATAAAAATACGGGTGCCGTTCTCGAAAAAAACATTACAGGACCGTGATACACTTCATTCAATTCTTCACATTAATGTCCTGAGTCTTTTTTGCAGTTTTACCCCGGGGTTGTTTCATGTCCCTGGAGGTCTTCTGTTGCAGATCGTCAGTGAGTTCTCTGGCCTTGTCGAGCTGTTCCTGCGTCATCATCTCCTTGATCATGTCTCTTACTTTTTCAGCTTCTTTATTGCCCTGAACCGCTGAGAGGTTCAACCACAGAAATGCTTCGGAATAGTCCTGCTTCACGCCCTGGCCTGTCGAATACATGAGACCCAGATTGAGCTGGGCGCCTGCATCACCATGTTCGGCGGCCAACTTGTACCACTTCACTGCCTCGGTTACGCTTTTGGGAACGCCCTGACCTGCCGCATACATGACCCCCAGATTGAACTGGGCATTGATAGAACCCTGTTCCGCGGCCTTTTTGTACCATTTTGCGGCCTCGGCATAGTTCTGCTTCACTCCCTGGCCATTATAATACATGATCCCCAGAAAGCCCTGCGCCCAAACGGAGCCCTGTTCCGCGGCCTTTCTGTACCATTTTGCCGCTTCGGCATAGTCTTGCTTAACACCCCTGCCATTATAATACATAACCCCCAGTATACCCTGCGCCTCTGCAAACCCCTGGCCTGCGGCCTTTCTGAGCCATTTCACTGCCTCTGCCTGGTCTTTTGGAACGCCCTGACCTGAATCATACGACAGTCCAAGATTACACTGCGCCTCGGCATAACCATGATCTGCAGCCTTACGGAACCATCTCGCAGCCTCAACATGGTCCTGCTTCACACCCTGGCCGTTTGAATACATGTATCCCAGGTAGCACTGGGCTTTTGCATCACCTTTAATTGCAAGAGGCTGTATCTCCTTGAGCGCAGTCTCATAGTCCCCGTTATTAAGTGATTTTATGTAATCCGCAAAAGCGGGAACTGAACAGGCAATAAGATAGAGCGGGATAATAATGACGATCTTCTTCATGGTTCTTCTCCTTGATTGTGCTTACCTGTTTTTATGACATCAATCTATGTACAAAGCGCCCCCTGTTGTCCAGAGCAAAGACGAAATGCGATTAAACAGATCTGACCTGGCCCAGGGATAATATATGGTAGATATTTTATACCTAACGGCTTATGCCTTAACGCTGAATGCGGAGTTTCAGACGAATAAGGCGAATTCATGTATTGTGTAAGAAGAAATTCTGTTTGTCTGTGAGTAATACTGTAGTATTAATACAATCCTGTCAGATGTATTTTTTTCACTAAGGGAGGGGATGATGGACAGGATCGAAAGGGTCAAGACAGCTCTTCTTCACAGGGAACCGGACAGGGTGCCGACGATCTCATGCATTGACGTCCAGAAGCATGTTTACGACATACTGGGAGAAAAGCCCGACAACTCTTACAAGTATATCCAGCATCCCCTCGGGGCTAAGATCATCGATCGCATCTCACCACTGCTCAACAGGCTCGGGATTTTCGAGCATGATGTGCGTGAGTTCATGCTAAAGAAGATGGAGGCGGATGTAAAGATAGGCTACGACTCGACATGGGCCATATACGCAAATATCTTCCTTTTCAGGGACTCCCGCTTTATGACCGACGTATATGGCGGCAGGCTTTACAAGATAGTGGACGACGGCTACGGCAATATGGACACGCCCATGTATTTTGAAGGCACGTTCAAAACCCCTGACGACTGGAGATGCTTCGATAAGAAACTTTGGGAGGCGCTCCCGGAAAAGATGTTCAAGTTCAACAGGCTCATCAGGAAGGAATTTGGAGACGACATCTACATTTTCGGGTCATTGCTTTTCGGCCTGTTCGAAAACGCCTGGCAGCCATTCGGTTTTTCGAATTTCGCTAGATTTCTGAAAAAGGAACAGGCCTTCATGCAGGAGGTAATCGAGTACAACAAGGACGTCTATCTGAAGTTTATCGATGCGACCGCCGATGCAGGGCTTCCAGGATTCATCTATTCCGACGACATGGCGTTCAAGACCGGCCCGATGATTAATCCGAAGATAGAAGATGAACTATTCGGCCCGGCCTTCAAAGAAATTACTGACAGGGCGCACAAAAAAGGCATCAAGATAATCATACACACAGACGGCTGGACGGTCCCGCTGCTGCCCTATTTCGTTAAATGGGGTTTTGACGGCCACCATTCCCTCGAGCCCACCGCAAATGTCGACCTTGCGCAATGCAGAGAGGTCATAGGACATCAGCTCAGCCTGCTCGGCCATCTCGACATTTCATACATCCTTGCCAGGGGTTCCCGCGAAGAGGTTTATGAGCATGTCAGGGAATCGATCAGCAAGGCCGGTCCCGGAGGAGGCCTCATTCTGGGCCCCAGCAATTCGCATGCAGACATCCGCGTTCAGAACATACGCTGGATGATGGAGGCGATAGATACTTTCGGCAGATACCCCCTGGTGTCAGGCCTTTACGGTCTGTTGCCCAAATAGATAATAGTCTGCCTTGAGGA
>CAYNVT010000163.1:0-8021 GCA_964400685.1 uncultured Bacteriovoracaceae bacterium
TGTGGATGCTATTTCAGTAATGATTAAAAGACTGGATAAGCCGACACCGCAGGTGCTTATCGCTTCAAGGATAGTGCAGGCAGACGATGATTTTACAAAAGCCCTTGGAGTTGCATGGGGCGGCCAGTACAGGTCACAGTCAGGTAAATCATTCTTCGGTCTTTCGGGGATAAACACGGGCAGTGCAACAAGCCTTTTTGATTCGACAACGGTTCCCGGCGGAAATCCCAACTGGTCATCCGCTACCCTTCCTGCTTCTTCAATGCTGGTTAATTTCCCTCAGAGTCAGGCGGCAGGGCTTGGAATCACCTTGGGCAGACTGGCAGGAAGCATGTTTGATCTCGATCTCAGACTGGATATCGGCGAGACGACAGGAGACGCCAAGGTCATTGCAAGGCCCAAAGTTGTTACACTTGACAACAAAAAGGCCACTATCAAACAGGGCGAAAAATATCCTTATGTTGTTCGAAACCAGGAAGGACAGCTTTCAACAGAATTGAAAGATATAGAGCTCGTGCTTGAGGTAACTCCGAGGATTGCATTTGACGGCAGTATAAATATGGAAGTTTCAGTAAAGAGAAACTCAATCGGAGCAACAAAGAATTCCCTGGGTGACCCGAGTATTGCGTCAAGAGAGGTCCAGACCGAAGTAATCGTAAGAGATGGAGAAACGGCTGTCATCGGCGGTATAATTGAAGAAGAGATACGCAAAGATATACAGAAAGTGCCGTTCCTGGGTGATATTCCTGTCGTAGGATGGCTCTTCAAAGCCAAGAAGAATTCAAAAATCAAAAAGGAATTGCTTATATTCATAAGCCCTCATGTTTTGCAGGATATCGCTACAAATTAACCTTCATAAGATTCTCTTAAAAAAAGAAACCCCGGTGGAATAATAACCGGGGATTTTGCTTTTATTGTGCTTCTTTTTTGCTGGTAAATATAATCCACATTGACAGTTGTGGTGTATAATTAATATAAGTTACAGGGACAACTGAGGAGGATAGATGGTATATGGCTAATATAGATCGTAAAGAGCTTGTAAAAACGCAGGATTCATTTATTACCGGCACCGGCGCTGTTGTGCAGTGGGTAAAAAACAATCCATTCAGATTTGTCTCCGCCATACTTATTATAGTTTTTATTGCCGGAGGAATTTCCGGCTTTCTCTACTGGAAAACATCCCGTGAGGATAAAGCGCTCAGTGCTCTTGTAAATGCCGGGAGTGACCCGAAACAAATAGGTGAGATTGCGTCAAAATACACTGATACAAGGGCGGGAAAAATATCGAAGCTGAAGCTTGCCGGACTGGCCTATGATAGATTGGATTTTAAAGAAGCCATAAAAAATGCAGATGATTTCGTTGATAGTTGGGCTACGGAGGATGTGCTTTTCTATCAGGCTATGATGGTACGTGCCATGTCGTATATAGAATTAAAGGATACACCCAAGGCAATGGAGGCGCTGGATAAATGCGAAAAAGGCGCATCCGGTGTAATCAAAGATCAGGCTGTTTTCTTAAAAGCTATAGAATTGAATGCATCGGGGAAAAAGGGCGAGGCAATCGAACTGCTGAAGACAATAGCGTCAGAGCAGCCCAAGGCAGTTGGAGAGAAACAAGCTGAAAAGAAATCACCGGATAATGATTCGTCTCATTACAGGGAGTTGGCAAAAGCAATAATAACGGATATTAATTTTTCCGGGGGAGCCAGCCTCAATGCAAAATAAATCAGGAGCCAGCGGTTTTCTGAAAACAGCCGCTTTATGGATTGTAATAATTCTTATAATGGTGATGCTCTATCAAATGTTTAACCAGACAAAGACAAAAACCACAAAATACGCCTACAGTGATTTTATCCATATCCTCGACAGCGGGAAAGTAAAAGAGGTCAAGATACAGGGCCAGAACATTGAAGGCAAGCTCACAGACAATGCCACTTTTGAAACTTTCATACCGGACGACCCTAAGCTTGTTGACAGGCTTCTGACAAAGAATGTCAAGGTTTCCGTTGAGAACAAATCCTCAGACCCGTGGTATATGTCTGTACTTATTTCGTGGATACCCATGCTGCTATTGATAGGGATCTGGATTCTTTTCATGAGGCAGATGCAGACGGGAGGAAACAAGGCAATGAGCTTTGGAAGAAGCAAAGCGCGGCTCATGACTCAGGATAAAATAAAAGTAACATTTGCCGATGTCGCAGGCATTGATGAAGCTAAAGAAGAACTAAATGAAATAATCGATTTCCTCAAAGACCCGAAACAATTTACCACCCTGGGAGGCAGGATTCCTAAAGGCGTATTGCTTTTAGGTCCTCCGGGAACAGGCAAGACACTTCTTGCTAAAGCCGTTGCAGGCGAAGCCGGCAGGCCTTTTTTCAGCATGTCAGGCTCCGATTTTGTTGAAATGTTCGTTGGTGTTGGTGCCTCAAGGGTGAGAGACCTTTTTGCCCAGGGCAAACAGCATGCGCCCTGCATTATATTCATTGACGAAATTGACGCAGTCGGCAGGCACAGGGGCGCAGGTCTCGGTGGCGGGCATGACGAAAGAGAACAGACTCTTAACCAGCTCCTTGTTGAGATGGACGGGTTCGAGTCTAACGAAGGCGTCATTCTTATGGCTGCAACGAACAGGCCTGATGTACTTGATCCAGCTTTGTTAAGACCCGGAAGATTTGACAGACAGGTCATTGTTGCAAGGCCTGATGTTAAAGGAAGGGAAGGTATTCTTTCTGTGCATTCAAAAAAAGTCCCCTTGTCGGACAATGTAGATATAAAGATTCTTGCAAAGTCCACTCCCGGTTTTTCGGGCGCTGATCTTGCCAACCTTGTGAATGAGGCCGCCCTTTTGGCTGCGAGACAGAAGAAATCAAAGGTGGAAATGTCAGACCTGGAAAAGGCTAAAGACAAGGTGCTGATGGGTGTCGAAAGAAAAAGCTTGGTTATATCGGATGAAGAGAAAAGAACCACTGCATACCATGAGGCGGGCCATGCGCTTGTCGCCAGAATGCTTCCCGATGCCGATCCGGTTTATAAAGTGAGTATAATACCAAGGGGAAGGGCTCTGGGAGTCACTCAGCAATTGCCGATCGATGACAGACATACATATAAAAAGGAATATCTGCACGATACCATCGCAGTATTTATGGGCGGCCGTGTTGCCGAGGAGATTGCACTTAACAGCATGACAACAGGTGCAGGCAATGATATCGAACGTGCCACCGAGATGGCCAGGCATATGGTTACCGAATGGGGTATGAGTTCGCTTGGACCGCTGAGTCTAGGAAGCGTCGAGCAGGAAATGTTCCTCGGGCGCGAAATTTCCAAGAAAGTCGATTACAGCGAGTTGACAGCCCAGAAGATCGATGCTGAGGTTAAAAACATTGTCATGGAAGGCTATACCAGAGCCAGAAATATAGTGGAGCAAAACAGGGATAAACTTGAAAATCTTGCCCAGAGGCTGCTTGAAAAGGAGGTTGTTGATAGTGTCGAACTCGACAGCATCCTCGGAAAGGCGGCAGCCTAAGGCAAGGCTGCTTTCTTTTCCTGATTATAAAGACCTCATATATTGCGGAATTGATCCGGCAGCGCTTCCCTATCTTGAACCCAAGCTGCACCACAAGGTTATTCTCCTCAGGGACGTCAGGCTTTTTGCAGCAAACATAATCAAACAATCCATGCTTTCCACAGGCGGAGATGCAGCTGTCCACCGTTCAGTCATATCAGGTAAGACTGAGTATTCCGACTGCATTATCATGGGGGATCTCAGGCACTATAAGAATCTTATCGATAAGCTCAAGGACCAGCCGAATATGACTGATATTGCCTCTATTATCAGTCAGCAGCTAAATTTGAAAGAAAGGAATTTGAAGCTCAATCTCTGCTCAAGAAAACTTGAATGGGAAACACGCCCTCTGGTAATGGGAATAGTAAATGTTACACCAGATTCCTTCTCGGACGGCGGTATGTATGACAAACCCGAAGCTGCCATTGACCACGCTCTTGACTTGATCAGTCAGGGTGCGGATATTATAGACGTCGGTGGTGAGTCCACAAGACCCGGTGCAGCTCCGATAGATGAAAAGACGGAAATAAAAAGGGTAATGCCGGTTATAAAAGGGATTGCCTTGAAAACAGATGCGCCGATAAGCATTGATACGAGAAATGCCTCAGTTGCCGAAGCTGCAATAGATACAGGCGCTTCTATCATAAATGATGTAAGTTCGATGATGCATGATAAGGAAATGATAACCGTAGCAAAAAAAACAGGGGCAGGCATTGTCCTGATGCATATGAGAGGCTCTCCCCCTGATATGCAGAACAACACTTCTTATGCGGATATTGTTTCGGAGATATATGATTACATTGAAAAAAGGGTCAACGTCTGCCTTGAGGCAGGCATTGATCCCTTAAGCATAGTTGTTGATCCGGGTGTTGGTTTCGGGAAGAGCCTTGAGGGAAACCTCATACTGATAAAACACATCAGGGAGTTTTCATCACTCGGACTGCCAGTAATGCTGGGACATTCAAGGAAATCGTTTATAGGCAAGGTGCTTGATTTAGAGGTCCGGGAGAGGGAAGAGGGCACTGATGCCGTGACATCCTGGGCTGCAATACAAAATGTCGATATCGTACGGGTCCATGATGTGGGCAGGGCAAAAAGAACGATCAGGATGATCGATTCAATTCTGAGAAGCGAATGATATCAGGCATCGGTATAGACATTGTCGAAATAGACAGAATAAGAAGCCTTATAAAGAGGTATGGCGACAGGTTTGTTGAGAGGGTTTTTGCCCCGTGTGAGGTATCATATTGCCTGAATAAAAAAGATCCTGCTCGGAGTTTTGCCGCAAGGTTTGCCGTCAAGGAGGCCTTCGTCAAGGCCCTGGGAACCGGAATGGTCAGGGGTATGAAATTCAGCGACGTCTCGCTCGAAAGTTATGAAAGGCCTGAAATAAAACTAAGTGGCATAGCCAACTCAATCGCAGAATCAAAAGGAATAGCATCGATGCATGCAAGCATTTCTCATGAAAAAGATTATGCGATAGCAATAGTAATCCTGGAGGTGTGATATGAAATGTCTCTTTGCATCACAGATGAGAAATGCGGATGCCGCAGCGATCGAAATGGGGATTCCTGCCATAGTCCTTATGGAAAATGCAGGAAGGTCTGTTTTTGAAGAAATTGCCAAAAGATGGACTCGAAATGATGTTGACAGGGTAATAATCATAGCCGGAAAGGGCAACAACGGCGGCGACGGATTCGTAGCGGCAAGGCACCTCTGGAATGCAGGCTATGACGTCAGCGTCTACCTTATCGGCAGGACATCCGAGGTAAAGGACCATGCAAGGGTAAACCTCGATATCATTATCGCAATGGGATTGCCTATAAGGGTTGTACTCGATGGCACTGACCTGGAAGTTTTAAGGGCAGAGCTTAGCTGTAAAAAACCCTATCTTTGCATGGATGCCGTTTTCGGAACAGGGCTTTCAAAAGAGATTAAAGGCATTAACCGTTCTGTCATTGAATGCATAAACGACAGCAGCATGCCTGTTGTCGCCGTTGACATACCGTCCGGTCTGGATGCTGATTCCGGACTTCCTCTTGGCCTTGCCGTCAGGGCAACATTGACTGTAACGTTTGGTTATCCCAAGGTAGGTCTGGTTCTGGCAAACGGTGTGCCGTATACCGGAGAACTCATTGTCAAGGATATCTCGATCCCGAGGATTGTGGAGGACGACTCGTGGAAGGTCAGGCTGATGAAACCGGATATCCTTGAGAATATTCCCATAAGAGGTCCGGAAGCACACAAGGGAGATTTCGGCAGGGTCGCTGTTTATGCAGGGTCACCGGGGTTCACAGGGGCGGCCTGCCTTGCGGGCGAGGCTGCCTTGAGGACAGGGGCGGGTCTTGTTACATTATGTGTCCCGGCAGGGCTTAATCCGGTTATGGAAATAAAACTGACCGAGGTGATGACGAGACCTTTAGGCGTAGCTACTGATTTTCTTTTTTCGCCATCAATGATTGTTGAGGCAATTGAGAGCCTTAAAAAATCTGATGCCGTGATTATCGGTCCGGGCATAGGCACTTCTAAAGAGGTTCATGAATTTGTTCATGAGCTTATCTGCAACTGTGATAAACCGATGATAATTGATGCAGACGCACTTTCAATTATGGCGGCAAGACATGTGGAGCTCAAAATTCCCGGTGTGCTAACGCCTCATCCCGGGGAGATGTCCAGACTGATAGGATGGGATGCCCAATCGATCAACCGTGACCGTATAAGGGCTGCTATGGAGTGCGCATTGAAATTCAGAGCCGTTGTTGTCATGAAGGGGTTCAGGTCGGTCATTGTGTCCCCGGATGGTGATATTGCGATAAACCCGACGGGATCAAACAGCATGGCATCGGGCGGGATGGGAGATGTGCTGTCAGGAATCATCGGCGCTTTACTTGCGCAGGGGCTCTCGGGATTTAATGCCGCCTGTCTTGGCGTATATATTCACGGTCTTGCCTCCGATATGGTCTCCGAGACAATGGCCAGAGGCCAGGTTGCATCGGATCTGCTTCTTAAGATTCCCCAAATCCTGAAAGCTGCAAGATGAGAAAGGAAATAATAACCGCCAGTCCCCGGGAGACTTTTAATATCGGGGAAAAAGTGGCTGAATTTTTAAAAGGCGGCGAGATGATCCTTCTGACCGGAGATCTGGGTGCAGGCAAGACTATATTTGCCAAAGGTGTTGCAACGGGCCTCGGGATAGACCCCTCGACACCTGTTGTGAGTCCTACATTCACGCTGGTTAATATTTATAAGGCAAGGATTGATATTGTGCATGCTGATTTATACAGATTGGAGCCGGAAGGAATTTTAGATCTCGGGATTGAAGAGTACATGGACAATTCTCATGTCATCATGGTAGAATGGGCCGATATTTCGGAGGGGTATTTCAAAGGAAACCTTCTCAGGGTAAAAATTGAATATCTTGAGGAAAACAGAAGAAAGATAATCCTCAGCGGGGACATCATCAAAGAGGAGAACTGGAGGTAAGATACATATGGCATTGGTAGTACAAAAGTATGGCGGGACATCGGTGGGCAGCGTAGAAAAGATTAAGAATGTAGCCTCGAAGGTTGCAAAATCTTACCGTCAAGGCAACAGTGTTGCGGTTGTTGTTTCGGCCATGTCGGGACAGACGGACAAACTCCTTAACCTGGCCAGGGAACTATCGCCCAGGCCCGATCCTAGAGAGCTTGATGTGATTGTTTCTACAGGCGAACAGGTAAGCATTGCCTTGCTTGCCATGGCATTAAAAGACCAGGGAATTCCTGCCCGGTCGGTATTGGGATTTCAGATCCCTATTATTACTGACAATGCCTATACAAAAGCAAGAATTGCCTCAATTACCGACGAGCTCCTAAAAAAGATTTTTTCTTCCGGCGAAGTGGCGGTTGTAGCCGGGTTCCAGGGAATTACGGATAACGGCGATATAACGACGCTTGGGCGCGGCGGTTCGGACACCTCTGCGGTTGCACTTGCGGCAGCATTGAGGGCGGACATCTGCGAGATATACACCGATGTAGACGGTGTTTATACCTGCGATCCAAACATTTGTGAAAAGGCGAGAAGGCTTGATCGGATATCCTATGACGAAATGCTTGAGATGGCATCTCTCGGGGCAAAGGTTTTACAGACAAGATCTGTTGAATTTGCAAAAAAATATAACGTACCTGTAATTGTAAAAAGTACCTTCACAGACGAAGGCGGCACACTTGTAACCAAGGAGGACAGCGATATGGAAAGGGAATTAGTATCAGGAATAACCTATGACAAGAACGAAGCGAAGATAACCATGCTGGCAATACCGGACAAACCGGGCGTTGCAGCGGAGATATTCACGGCCCTTGCTGCAAAAAACATAAACGTCGATATGATAATCCAGAATATGTCGATTGACGGCAAAAATGCAGATATGAGCTTCACGGTGACCAAGAATGATTTCCAGACAGCGATGGAAATCGTCAAA
>CAYNVT010000164.1:0-3255 GCA_964400685.1 uncultured Bacteriovoracaceae bacterium
AATTTATTCGAATGATCATTATGTGAATTCAAGATGTCATGTGTCAGAACGACACCCCCAATGAGACGACAAAGGTATGGGACCTGCCAAATTCAGATTCCAGTTCCGGATACATGTTGTACTGATACCCCAGATCGATGCTGATCTGCTTGGTCGGATATATGCCGAGACCGCAGGTCCAGCCAGTAAAGCCGTTGCGGTCGAATGCAATACCGCCACGGATAAACAATGCATCCACGATCCGATGGTCGATTCCCGCATACACGCGATGAACTTCCATATTGCCCGTGTCGTTTTTAAACAATCCATACTGATAATCAAGACTGACAGTGGAATCCTTCATGTATTCATATGAAGGGCCGGCACGAAGGGTGAATTGTTTTGTCGTATCATTCGTCTGCAAATAAACAGGTCCGAACAGACCGCTTGTATCGTAATATTTTGTTGACGATGGAGATGACGAATAATCAAGAACCAGGCCTCCAAGGAGATTGCCCGCAATTCGATAAAGACCACCGAGTCGGACGCCATATGTTTTGCTTGAAGAATTGGCAAGCCTCAAAACACCGTATGTATTGTCAACTTCCGCTGACGAGATATTGACCCCTGCACCTAATGCAAAATCGTCCGAAAAACGTTTCCCGTATTGAAACTGAACATAGTCCATGTCGTAGTGAAATCCAATACCTTGCTTCGTATCATCACCATTGCTTCTGGCTTTTGCATAAGCAAATTGAAGGGTCCCATATTTTTCGAATTCCTTGGTGACAGATCCTGTCACGACATGCAGATTCGTACCTTCTTTAAACTTGATGGCCGAATACTGCGGGTTCAATGACACACGATATGTCCCCGTCAGGCTTTGCCAAGCAAGTGCGGCGGGATTTGAAGACGACTGCCACTTGCTTCCGGCAGAGGCACCCCCCGTTGCGGCGACATCGGCATATGAAGAGAAACGGCTCAGTGCGGCCGGGAACCGAAGTGAAAAGTCCTTGTCATCATATTCGGCCGCATAGGCGAAGCTTCCCATACACAACACTGCGGCCAGAAAAGCAACCAGCCCGATCAAACCCTTTCCGTATTTTTTCGCCATAAGTTCTTCCTCCCGTAGATTTGAATCCATCAGTACTGTTTTTTGCTATACCAGCACCCTGAAAAGTGAACCGAACTTATCATACTTTTCAAGCAAAAAACATAAGTAATTACCTATTCAAAAAGCATGAAGGCTTTAAAGCCATCCGGCACGATTTGACAATCGTGCTGGATGGTAATCTCATATGTTTAAGCAAATTCCTTGATTGCTTGGGCAATATACTGGATCTGGTCCTCTGTAAGTTCCGGGAACATCGGCAGTGAAACGATTTCCTGGGAGGCTTTGGTAGCCTCGGGAAAGTCGCTTTCTTTGTGGCCGAGATACGCGTAAGCCAGCAAATTAGGCAGGGCGATGGGATAATGAATGCCCGTCGCGATGCCCTTGCTCTGCAGGTGTTCCTGCAGCTTCTGGCGCGATCCCTTTTGCACCCGAACCACATAAAGATGGTAAACGGCCATCACATCGTCCATTTCCACCGGTGTGACCACGCCGGTGTCGGCAAGATACTTGTTATAGCAATAGGCGTTTCTCCTGCGTGCTTCGCTCCATGCCGGCAGGTGCTTCAGCTTGGCTTCCAGGATGGCCGCCTGAATACCGTCGAGGCGGCTGTTGACCCCCTCCAGTCCATGATCGTATTTTCCAGCCCGGCCATGGTTGGCGATCATCCTGGCCTTTTCTGTCCAGGCATCGTTATTCGTGACAATCGCGCCCCCGTCACCATAGGCACCCAGGTTCTTCCCCGGGTAAAAGCTGAAGCAGGCCATGTCGCCCATGGATCCGATGACACGTCCCTTGTAGACGGCTCCGTGCGCCTGCGCCGCATCCTCGATCACTTTGAGATTGTATTTCTTTGCCAGGTCCAGAATGGGATCCATGTCCGCCGGCTGCCCATAAAGGTGAACGGGAATGATGGCCTTCGTTTTAGACGTGATCTTCTCTTCGATCTTGTTCGTGTCGATATTGTATGTTTTCGGGTTGATATCCACAAAGACCACTTTCGCCCCGGCTGACGTGATCGCCTCCGATGTGGCGATGAAGCTGTTCGCCACGGTGATGACCTCGTCCCCCTTTCCAATGCCCAAGGTTCGCAGGGCGATATAAAGAGCGTCTGTTCCATTGGCGACGCCAATGCCGTTTTTCACGTTACAGAACTTGGCAAAGGCCTCCTCGAAGCTTTGCAGAAAGGGTCCGCCCACAAATGCAGTTTTGGAGATCACCGCGGCGATGGCCTGATCGATTTCTTCCTTTATGCTGTTATACTGGCTTTTCAGATCGACAAATGGAATGTTCATCATCTTTTTCTCCCTCGTGTTGTATTTTTTGGGGGGTGTGCCCCTTCTTGTTAGACCTTCCTGCTGCACTTCCTTTGTGTGAAATGCTGTCCCTTATTCTGCTATGGTGAAGACGGTGATTTCTGGACGGTTGAAAATGCGTACCGGGACTCGTGTGGTCCCGATCCCTCGGTTCACATACAATTTAGTCTTGCCTTTATCATAGAGCCCTCCGATAAACACGGACTTATTAGCGGCTTTTGATCTTTCAGTCAGAAACGGGATGCTGATTTGCCCTCCGTGTGTATGACCGGCCAAAACAAGGTTCACCCCTGCACCAATCACCTCACCGATATTGTCTGGATCATGGCTGAGCAAAATAACCGCTACACCCGATGGGATTCCTCGGAATGCAAATAAATTCGCTCTCTTGTTCTGTGAATCATCAAACCCGGCAAGATAAAGAACCTCTTGATTGGGCAAAGTCACTGCCCGACTTGAATTTGACAGGATGTCAATGCCCGCTGTTCGAAATTCACTTTTAATTTTCTCATTATATAAAGGACGATCATAATTACCTTGAACCCCAAAGATACCCGTTGTGACTTTAAAGCTTCGAATCAATTTGATGAGCCCTGCGATCTCGGCCTCCATTTCCTGCTTCTGCTTGTCGCTGAAAAAATCGCCGGTGATGAAAAGAAGATCCGGCTGCAGGGCATTGACTTTCTTGATGAGGCTCCGTTCCCTGTATCCGCCCCCCCCCTGAAGATGGATATCGGAAATCTGTATAACCTTTATACCCCTCAATATCTTGGCTAATCCCGGGTCATGGATCACAACCTGTTCTGTCTGGATCGAGTTCGGCTCGATCCAGTAGGCATCTGCAAAGAC
>CAYNVT010000164.1:3355-6440 GCA_964400685.1 uncultured Bacteriovoracaceae bacterium
GTAATCTCCAATTCTCCCCGGGCCGAGGGTTTCATGGCCTTGGTGATCTCTACAACATGCCCGTCATACAGGTAGAGGCCCGGAACGGCGTAGTTGGACTTCGGGTTCTGCGGTTTCTCTTCGATGCTGATCGCTTTTCCTGCCTTGTCAAAGGCGACGACGCCGTATCGCTGCGGATCGTGGACCTGATATCCGAATATGACTGCACCGTTATTGAATCCTCGGACAAGCCCATCGAGCCCCATCTTGCCGTAAAAGATATTGTCCCCCAGAATCAAACAAACAGGTTCGCCCGCGATGAATTCCTCGCCGATGAGAAAGGCCTGCGCAATCCCCTTGGGTTCCGGCTGTACTTTATAGGAAATGCGTATCCCCCAGCGGCTTCCATCACCCATGAGGGCTTCAAAGCGCGGCGTATCGCTCGGCGTGGAAATGATCAGAACATCATCGATCCCCGCCATCATCAGGGTAGCCAGCGGATAGTAAATCATCGGTTTGTCATAAACCGGTTGCAATTGTTTACTCGCTACCAGAGTTAAAGGATACAGTCTACTCCCTGCTCCTCCTGCGAGAATGATGCCCTTGCGGATTCCGTACATTCTTTATCCTTTCTATAGCAAATTGATAATTGATGTCACTATTTTCGTTTGAATAAGAAGTTATTTCCTCTTTTCTATCAAATTATATTATGACACATAATATATGGATACCCATTAACAAGGTTGACGCTTTATTTCTTTGTCAAATATGTTTAAAGCAGGCAAGTGATTAATAACAATATTATTTAATAAATTTCGAAATCATAGGACTTATGATCATTTGAAGCTCTCTGCGAAAATCTGGAGTAAAATACAAATATATTATAGCCATGATAATTATCAAAATAATAGTCACTGGAAATAAAAACATTTGACTCGCATTTGATAGACCAGAATTCAAAAGTAAGACCGCCAGAATAAGACCTATAAAAGAAAAAATTAAAGGTTTAAAAAAATACTGAAGGGGTATAGCAAGGCGATATCGCAGCATGCCAATACTGGCTAAAATCGCAAATAGCTCTCCTATAAGACCACTTATGGCTATCCACACAATACCCGCACTTTTTGCTGCAAAGACAAAAGCAAGGATGAAAGAAAACGCTCGAAAGGTATTTGAGATGGTCATGTTAGGAGAATCACCCTTAGACAATGCAATCGTTGCAGATGCTACACGAAACAGGCGAATACTTTGAGTCACACCTATCCACGCAATCAACGGTGCCGCGGCAACGTATTGATCTCCATATGCCAACACCAGAAACCATCCGCCCATCAGTATGAAAAATATCGCTATTGGATTTAAAATAAAAGCTACAATTTGAATACAGAAAAGACTTCTTTTCTTGAATTGGACTTCCACATCTTGAGCCCTCGCTAATAGAGGAAGCATTATTGGGCCAATAATTGAAGCAACCCCCTCTGTAACTGCGGATGAAAGTACAAATGCTGCTGAATAGAAACCCAACTGTGCCTTTGAGTATGTTTCTCTAGAAAAAAGATTATCCGCCGCACCAATGACAAATCGATCTCCCTGCATTATCAAGAAAAGTAAGAGACCATTGATCAGCAAGGGCCAACCGAATGAAATAATCTCACGGGCATGTATTGGCTCCCACCCCCAAGTATAGGAACGCTCCGATACAATGTGAGATATGATTGTTCTAGCGAACGTCTGAATAAGAATCAAGTAAAGGATAGCAGAATAATCTCGCAGCCATAGAGCTAATGGCCAGGCAAGAAGAACGCTGATGAATTGAGATGAGATTTCCACAACCATAGAGGGTTTAAAATTCAAATGCCTTTGAAAACGGCTAATATCTTGATGTGCCAGACCCCTTATCAGGGGAACAACCGCTAATATTTGAAAAGCCCAAGTTGCAGTTTGAACATCGAAAAGGTATGCTATTGCCCCCGAAAAAACTAAAATAATAAAGGCGACACCAAAGCCTCGTACCGCCATCATCAGTTGTGAAGTCTGTTGAAAACGTGGTTTCTCTCCGTAAGGGCTTTGAACTAAGAGGGTGTCAACAGCAAGATTGCTGATCATCTCCAGGAAAGACACGGTCATTCCAAAAAGAGCCGCAATACCGAAATCTTCTGGGCTGACTAACCTAGCAACTATGATATTACGTAATAACTGAAGCACCCGGTCGGTCATGCGACCAGCAGTTAGAAGGACCGTTCCCTTAATAGCTTTTTCTTTGATCGTCACTATTTGGACATTCCTATATTATCATTCTTTTTAAAGAATTATCTTTCCTTGAATCAACATTTTGATATCTGGGGTTTGCGGACACGGATGACTTGATTGTTAAACTTCAGCAGAATACCTATACCTCCTATTGCTTCCCCCGCACCATCCAAGGAAAAGCTTGGGGCAAGGTAAGACCAATTAAAGCTTTTGCCGCAACACGGCCTTTGGGAAGAAATGCGAAGCATTCCAATGCCCTTCGCCTGGCCATGCGATAGTTGCCTTCCAAGGCATAATATTTGGACTGGTTCATGAGATATCGGGTAAGTCTCTCTTTCAGAGCTCTTTGCACGTCTAATGAATATTCACCCGCGCGAGCATACGCTTCTATAAAAACCTCAAATCCGGCTTTTGCTGCCCCTCGTTCGTATGAATCATTGAATGGCTGCGTAATCCTTTTCTCAGGCCCCACTGTTACCCAAACACCCAATGGTTTCGATGTTACGGCAAATTTTCCTTCAAATGCCAATCTTAACCACATACGTGTGTCTTCATATATCTTCAATCGCTCATCAAACATGCCTGCCTTCTGGATGGCTGCCTTCCTTACAATTATCTGTGAAGTCTGGAGACCCGTACCCTGAACTCTCCCCATCAACAGGAGGGGACAATCAATCACTTCCGGCTCGTTTTGAAAATGTAAGCCAGTTTGAGAAAAATAGTCCTGGCCAGAATGATTCTTTCCAAGCCACCAATTTGTGAAGGACAGCACAACCTGCTCATTAGCCATAAGGGGTAACTGCGATTCGAGTTTTCCTGGGAGCCAATAATCATCGCTATCCAAGAATGCTATCAG
>CAYNVT010000164.1:6540-7834 GCA_964400685.1 uncultured Bacteriovoracaceae bacterium
CTTTTAAGTCTTTAATATCGTTTTCCCACCAACGTGAGGCTTGTATCTTATCAATGGTTTCCGGCGAAAAACGATATTTGATTACCTTAGCCGGATTTCCTCCCACCACAGCGTAGGGTGGCACATCTTTCACGACCACACTCCCTGCTGCTATGGCTGCACCGTCACCTATCACTGTGACAGAAGGCATTATGGTAACATCGAGTCCTATGTAAACATCGCTACCGATTACAAGCTTTGCCCTTCGTTCGATCATGAGCTTATCTACATAACCAAATGCAGGGTTGAAGAAAAAAGCATGTGAAGACTTATGTTTAATTGGATGGCTTCCGTTAATAACAGATAAATCCCTAGGAACAGAGGAATATCGTCCAATAACGGTACCAGGTGGAAGAAGCGCATAAAATGGTCCATATGTGTATAAACCGATTGAAACTTTATGATACTTTTCAAATATCTCTCTCAATGTCAGTGAATACAATTCTGCTCCTGGAAAAATAAGAAGGATCATTCGAACTAGTTTGCGCACATATCTGTTATTTGTCTTATATAGAAGCAAGCATATATTTCTAAGCCATTGAGGTTCAAAAAACGAGATACATGTTGTTCTGGAGGCCATTATTATCTCTCCCGCTAACGATGATAATCCTATTCAATTATATCATACTTAAAATTTCATATATAACAATATGGCAATTAACTCTATAATGTCATCATATACTGATTGGCTGTTTTTTATAATATCTTCTTTTTATAATTCTTTTCATAGTACCGAAAATGGATCTAACTTTCTCCATAATCGGTATATCAAACCAATTTCCCAACAGTGAATAACCGATAATATTCGGTGTTGGGACACCCCCAATACGCATAGTTAGTAATCGTCCCCAAACAGCCCCCCTTTTAATGGACACTTCCCTTTGAGATAAGCAGAGTGTTTTCGGCTCGACACGCTCCATTGCTACATATTCTTTTTCTATAGCCCCATGAAGCAGCTGCCTACCCCTTTCCGTCCTGACAAGTACAAGAGAATATCCCGGCTCACCATCCTTTGTTTCCCGATACCATGGGTCCCCACAGGAGATATCGGCCATTTCACTGGTCGAGTCAGGACATAGGTAACAACGGTATGGCCTGTATGCCTGGATAAACCCCCACGCCTCTTTATATGTCAGCGTCTTTGTCATCCTGCCCGTGTCATTTTTCCCTTGCACACTGAAGAGTCCCGGCCACCCATTTCCACGATATCGTAGCGAACTGATTTCATTGGGATTGACATTGAGCTTCCCCAACA
>CAYNVT010000165.1:0-7752 GCA_964400685.1 uncultured Bacteriovoracaceae bacterium
AAACATGAACTTCAGCCAGTTCCAGCATATTACGATGCAGCAGATCGAAGCACTCGTCAACCTGATAGATGAAAACAGTTTTTCTCGTGCAGGCAGCAGAATGGGCCTCTCTCAGCCCTCCATAAGTAAACATATCAAGAATCTGGAAATATTCATAGATGCGCCGATTATCGACAGGGAACAGAACGGCATCTCGCTGACTGCAGAAGGAAAAGTTCTTTATGACTATGCAAGAAAAATACTGAAGTTAAGGGACGAGGCCAGATATAAGATCGAAAGTTCAAGCGATTCAGGAAAGAACCATATATTTATTGGGGCAAGTTCCATCCCTGCAACCTATATCCTGCCAACCGTTATCGGAAGATACATGAAAAGCAACCCTTCATGCGTGATTCACATACACTCAGGCGACAGCAGAGATGTAATAGAAATGATACGTGACGGGCGTGTTGAAATAGGCTTTATAGGCAAACCTGTTAACGACAGTAAGCTCTCGGCAGAACCATTATGGAATGATTCGCTGATGCTTGTGTTCGGGAAGGACCATCCCTTGGCAGGATCTGATTCCTTAACGGTAAGTGATTTGAATAAAATTTCTTTTATCGGCAGAGAGGAAGGCTCGGGCACACGCTCAATCATAGAGAACGCACTCAATAAGGCCTCTTCAGGAATAAAGCTGAAAGTCATCTGCGAAATGGGTTCGTCCGAAGCAGTAAAGGAGGCTGTCGTGGCAGGCCTTGGGGCAGCTATAATATCTGTTCATGCAGTTAAGAGAGAACTTGCTTCAGGTGTAATCAAGGCAATTCCCATTAAAGGCCTGAACATTATACGTACTTTTTTCATGATTCACAGAAAGGATTTCAGACCTCTCAGCAGACACCGGGAATTTATGGCATTTGTCCGAAATATACAATTTTAAGTATAATGAATCATACGGGATTGAAATCTTTTCTGATATCAATATGCTCTTTTTTTGTTATCCTTTTCTGCATACCAGCAGAAGCCGGAAATAGAAATATGATATCAGTAAAAACATATCCTGAAAAAATTTTTACAGGCATTCACAAAAAGGTATGTATTGATGCATATACCGATAAAAATAAACCTTTCCCTGTATCTATCATACCCGGAAAATCAATCTTTAACCTGAACTTCAAAACATTCTCATATAAGGACTCATCAAACTTGAAAAGAGCCTGTGCCTGCATGGAAATACCATCAAATATAAAACCGGGTGTTTATGTTGTCCCGTTTGAAATAATTCTGAATAACCATAAGAAAATACATGATAATGCAACTATCAGAATAGCTGAAAAGGAAGCAGACGCATCCCCTGACATCCTGGCTGTTAAAAACAGAAAAATTCTTCAACATTATTATACTCTGCCAGAAACATCAGGAAACCGAGTCGATGTCCTTTATGACGGTCCGGATTCCTTTCTGAAATTTAAAGAAGTCCTTGAATCTGCACAGCATTCTATTCACCTGCAGACTTTCCTGCTCGAGAATAAAGGAAAAAGCGCTGAACTTTACAATATCCTTAAAGACAAAGCCAGAAACGGTATTGATGTAAAAGTTTTATTAACCAGATATTCCCAGCTTGGGAAATCACCTGCCGTTTACCTCGATCTTAAGATGAATGGAATTGATGTCATAATGATCGGTGATATCAGCCTTCCCAGAGAAAAAGTCATAGAGTTCACGCCATGGCACAAGCTTATGCAGGACCAGTTCCTTATGCTGAGAAAATTGCCCGCAGAAATGCCCTTTATGGAATCACTTATGAAAGAAAACGCAAAAGAGCTTGTCATTGAATATGCCCTTCACGAAAAAATGATTATTGTCGACGGGAAAAGGGCTATTACCGGTGGAAGAAATATTTCCGATAATTATTTCTTCTGGTGGAAGGATATGGACCTTTATCTCGAAGGCCCTGCGGTCAATGCGCTTGATGCCGAATTCAGGTCGAACTGGAAAGAGTTCGGCGGCGATATATTAATTGAAGAACCTCTTACAGTGCCAACAGGCATTGAAAATGGTTTTCCTGCAGGCATTACAGATTCCAAACCATGGACAGGGAACTACACGACAGTTGACATGCTGTGCAGTGCAATCGGTATGGCAAAAGAAAGCATATTCATAACCACCCAATATATAGCCCTGCCGGAAAAGCTTTCTGTCGCACTCAAACATGCAGCTATGAGAGGTATTGATGTACGCATACTTACCAATTCCTATGAGACCGGCCAGGAGGTTGCATTATCCCTTTGCCATTATATTTCACTTAATTATTACAGGGACCTGCTTTTGGCAGGTGTCAGAATATATGAATACCAGTCTCCTAAGAATTTAAAACAAAAACCATATTATCATGCAAAGCTGTTCATTATTGACGGCCTCTGGGCTAGCATCGGCTCATTTAACCTCTCAACAAGAAGCGCTTTCCTTGAAAGTGAGATCCAGGTCAATATACCTGATGCCTCTTTTGCTAAAGCAAGACAGGACACCTTCATTCAGGAGCTTGCAGCAAATTCACATGAAATAAGCTTTGATGATTTTGCAATAGAAGAAGAGAGGTTCGGCCCTTTGATGAATGCGGCAAAGCTCGTTGAGCTGTTGTACTGAAATCAGCAGGCCCATTGATTGACTTTGAATGTAAATCTTTATCCATTCACATAGTAATTATTTTCACACTGAATGTTACCATCTGTTTTAATATATTTCTCATTAACTCATTTGTTATTTAATTTCATTATGTTATATTGTTTTGGGTGTTTTGTTGAATCAGGCTTACTTATTGCATATTGTTTGTAATACAAATTTTGTGGGGAGGAGCTATGAACATTAAAAAAGTAACCAGGGAATATTTTCAGCAGTCTGCAATTAATTTATCATCAAAATTTGTCACATCATTTGTCAGGATTTCTCCTGAAAAGAATTTTGACCGGGTAATGAAATCCTTAGCAATCCTTGCAAAGTCCTTCTCAAATCCGAAACCATTCAACAGCTTCATGAACTGGCTGAAAAACAATCCCGGCACAAGGCAATGGTTCATTAATCTTATGCTCAAGGACAAAGGCCAGGCATCAAATGTTATAAAAATACTCTTCGGCAACTGCTCTCTCAAATGGATAGAAAAGAGCAAGGAACTGCAGGCTAAACATGGATTCACCTCCCCCTACAGCATCCTCATTAGCCCTACCATGGCCTGCAATCTTAAATGCAGAGGCTGTTACGCCAACGGTTATGGCATGAAAGAAGACATGCCTATAGAGACCGTTGACAGCATAATTACCCAGGGCAAGGAACTTGGAACATACTTTTACACAATACTGGGCGGAGAGCCTTTCGTCCGTTTCGACATCATTGAGAAAATGGCTGAAAAGCATAGCGACTGCATATTCCAGGTATTTACAAACGGGACATTGATCAAGGAAGAGACCGCCGACAGAATCGCCGAACTCAAGAACATCATTGTCGTGTTCAGCGTCAATGGAAATAAAGAAGAAATAGATTACATGCGTGGCAAAGGCGTTTATGAAAAAGTTATCGCGTCAATCGAAAGACTCCACCGCCGCAACCTTATAATGGGCATGTCACTGGTGCTCACATCCCGCAATTATGACCTGATGACCAGTACCGCTTTCTATAACGAATGGGAAAAGCGCGGCATCATGTTTGCCTGGAACTTCCTCTTTATGCCAGTTTCCAAAAATGCAGACCTGTCGCTGATGCCTACACCGGAACAGCGTGTAACATACGGAGAGTTCATCAAGGAATACAGGGAACAGCATCCTCTCTTCATAATGGATTTCTGGGCTGATGCACCTGCAGTGCACGGATGTGCGGCTGGCGGCAGACGTTATCTTCACATCAACAACAAGGGCGATGTGGAACCCTGCATATTTGCCCACTTCTCAACTCACAACATACACAAGCACTCGCTTCTCGAAGCTCTCAAATCACCCTTCTTTACTGCCATCAGGCAGCATCAGCCACATACTGACAACCTTTTGAGGCCATGCATGATAATAGACAACCCGGAGGTCATCAGAACCGTCTGCAAGAAGCATAATGCAAGACCTACCGATGAAGGGGCAAGGGATCTGATAGAAAATCCCCATGTAATAAATCACATCAATGAATACGCAAAAAGTGTTACACCTGTTGTCGACAAGGTCTGGAATGAGAAGTATTCGGGCAATATCAATGATATTCTTAACCGCTGCGTCTCATATCCCGAAGGTCTTGACAGGATTTCCTACAAACTTGACAGGATTTCCTATATGGAACGAATTATTGAAATTTCTAATCATGATCAGGCCAATGCCGCAAGGGTGCTTGAAGAAGTAAGCGATGCACATGAGAAATACGGCACCAACCCTGATATCCATACAAAGGTTGAATCAAGCAGAAAGCCTGGGCAGGAAGACTACGTTTTAAGTCAGACTGCCTGCTAAAGGAGAAGCTCCTAATGAAAGAATACAACCTGGCACTGGCACTCGGGGGCGGCGGAGTCAGATGCATGGCGCATCTGGGTGTTTTCAGAGCGTTGCACGAAAACGGCATAGAGCCCGATCTTATCGTCGGCAGTTCGATAGGAAGTGTCCTGGGTGGAGTTTATGCTTATATCCGTGATCCGCATTATGTCGATATCTTTGCGGACAAATTCTCGAAAAATGAGACACTTATTAAGCTTGAAAATGTGCTCATGGGTTCGGGCGGTAATATTCTCACAAAACTGATATCAAAAACAGCGTATGCGGCAAGCGTGTTTCATGCATGCAGAAGACACGGTTTCCTTTCGGAAGAACTCGTAAGAAAAGCCTTCAGAAATATTCTGGGAAAAGGCATTTTAAACTCTCATAAATTTCTTCTGGAAGATACAGCAATCCCTTTTGCGGCCTTAACCACCGATTATGCATCGGCTGAAGCGGTTGCCGTTACAAAGGGCGAGTTGCCTACATTCCTTTATGCATCATCTGCCTTTCCCGGGATATGCAAACCTGTGCTCCACGACAACAGGGTTCTGATGGACGGCGGTATCATAAGCGTGCTTCCGGTCATGGCAGCACATCTGCTTGGCGCAAAAAAGATCATAGCAGTAGATACGGAAGCTTTCGTCACAAGAAGTCAGCTCAAGAATTCCATCCAGTCCATAAACACAGCAACGGATATACGGGGACACAGGCTTAATCTGATCGAGAAAAACCTTGCAGACATTACCATCTCACCGGCAATCAAGAACTACAGGTTCTTCGAGTTCAGCAAGTGGGAGGTCTGCAGAAAAGCTGGCTACGACTCAACGATGGAATGCATCAGCAGTATTAAATCGGTAGCAGGCTCTTCTGAAAGTGTTAAATCTTATCAGCGTAACAGCTATGAGCCTTATTATCCTTTTGCGGTAATATGATGAATATCCGGCAAACCTTCTATTGCAGAAGTTTTGCCGGGTTATAATCATACCTTCTGAGTGATTTTATTATCGATAAGCAGCTGGGATATATCAAGCTTCTGATTCAGAAGACCGGCGCCCATAATCTCAAGAACTTTCTGCATGATCTGTTTAGTAGTTATATTACCGATAGTATCGGTTTTGCTGTAGGTGCAGGCCTGATAAATCTTATAGGATATATACGCCGCAACATGGCTGTCGATCTTCACAAACAGATCATGTTCTATCGCTTCTCTGAAAATGGTTTCGATTAAATTAACAACAAAACCTTCTATTTCAAGCAGACACTGATTATACATATACGGCGGCAGCCCGAGCTCATTACCCCTGAGCAGATACATCAGGAAATCGTCTTTATCGTAAAATGACAAGGCGTTATCCCACATATGAGCCATTTTAATGAGAGGATTGTCGTCATTATGAATACCTTTTGTCAGGCTGTCTTTCAGGTTCTCGACCTCTTTTTTTATAAGCTCTTCAAGTATCTCATTCTTTCCGGGAAAATACTGGTAGAGCACAGGCTTGCCGATTCCGGCCTCTGTTGCAATCTCACCTATCGTAGAAGACTTTATGCCGTTACGGATGAATACATTTTTAGCGCTTTCAAGAATTTTTTCTTTTCTCAAATTCTGATCCATTATCTTCCTGTAGCAAAAGGGGTATATACTGTCAATTCATCTTAATTCTATTGACCTGAATATCCGGCGTTACTATTATGCAGCAATTCCTTTCAGGAGGGACCGATGCGGGAGATATCAAAGGGTTCGAACCCGGCAGACTTCGCTTTATGTTTCCGATGACTCATATACCATATAAAACTTTCAGCTCATTTCTGCGCGAGCACTTTGGAGAACGGGTACAAAAGATAACGCTGGATTCCGGGTTGACCTGCCCCCACAGGGGTACAGACAAAAAAGGCGGCTGCATATACTGTAACGCCCTCGGATCAGGCACCGGGGCCATCGCAAAAGGAATCAGACTCAGAGAACAGATTGAAGCGCAGATCGCACTTCAGGCGAACCGCTACAAGGCAAAGTCTTTCATTGCCTATTTCCAGTCATACTCAAACACTTATGCGCCTGTTAGCGAGCTTAAACGGATTTATGACAGCGTTCTGCCATATACTGACATTAAAGGCATCTCTATCGGAACAAGACCCGATTGTGTAGATAATGAGATCCTTGACCTTATAGGTTCATATTCGGACAAAAGGATGGTCTGGATTGAGTACGGCCTCCAGTCTTCAAATGATGAAACTCTCAGGCTGATAAACCGGGGGCATAATTCCATGGCATTCTCAAATGCATCGATTATGGCCCATGAACATGGACTCAGAGTATGCGCACACGTAATTTTAGGGCTGCCCGGTGAAGTAATTGCCGACTGGCTGAAAACCGCCCGTTTCGTAGCTAACCTGCCGGTAACAGACATTAAAATCCATCTCATGTATGTTATCAGAGATACTCCCCTTGAAAAAATGTTTGATGCAGGAATTTATACCCCGTTAACATTGGAAGATTATGCCGAAGGCGTTGCAGAATTCATAGCATGCCTGCCTCCTGATATGGTCATTCAGCGTATAACAGGCGACCCGCATGCGGATGAGCTTGTTGCTCCTTTATGGGCGCTTGAGAAGAAACGGGTTATCGATGAAATCCATAAGAGAATGAACAGCCTGGGTTTATACCAGGGGAAAAATTATTCAGGACGCTGAACCGGACCTGTGAATATACGTTACGGGCGCACTCAATAACAGACGCCCGTAACAGTCATAATTCTAACAACTGACTTGTTTCCCGGCTACTCCTCGCACTCGCATTCCATCATCCCGTTTGCCAGATCCAGGAATATTCCCAGCGACTCGCTCAGGTTCTTGATAACAAGGCTGCATGCTACCTTGTCTTCCACCGTCTTGGCGGTCGACAATGCCTTCAGTGCAGATCCCAGCTCCTTGAATAGTCCGTCAATAATTTTATCCGGGTCCATATTGTCTCCTTGAAATTTTTTCCCTATGTAGCCTTAACAAAAGTTTTTGTACAGATGATTTAAAGGGCTCTCAATTGCGATTGCGGTATTTGCGACGTGAAGTTATATTGCCGCAATGCAAATTTACAATATCAATTTCACGAACAGGCTGTTCCTCGCCCCTTTGTCAGGCTACACGAATTATCCCATGCGGATGTTATGCCGTAGATACGGGGCCGAGCTTGCATATACGGAAATGCTCAGTTCAACTGGTATTATCAGGAACGATCGTAATACAAGGTTGCTTCTTGAAAGACCCATTGACGACAAAC
>CAYNVT010000166.1:0-7613 GCA_964400685.1 uncultured Bacteriovoracaceae bacterium
GGACCATAAAGCGGCATCAGTGTATGAACCCGCAGCTTGGGAAAGTGCAGACGTCACATTCAAGACAATACGCTCCATATCCCATACCGGACAGGTCTGCGCGCGTAACAGTCAGTCCAGCCAGCATCCTAGGGAGCAGAAGATCGAAGCCCGTGATTTTATGATAGAGAGCGCAGGCGGGTACACCCATGATCCTGACATCTCCTATATGTGCCAGAAGGGTCATGGCCCCCGGGATGATAGGCGCACCATAGAGCATGTCCTTTGCTCCGGCATCTTCCAATCCAAGACGTGTTACATCATCCGGGTCTACGGAAAGACCTGCTGTAGTGGTTATTAGCTCTGCCCCTCTTTTAATGAGGTCGGAAATTCCCGAGGCGATTGCATCCCGGTCGTCAGGGACGATAATCTGATCCACAATCGTACAGCCATACTGCTCAACCTTGGCACGGATGATAGGACCGAAAGCGTCCTTGATAAGACCATTAAAAACCTCGGTGCCGGTAATCAGAACACCGACTCTGGCCGGGTTGATAGGCAGAACTTTAAGGAGAGGTTCACCAGAGAGCACCGCCAGAGCAGCCGTAAAATCATCATTGTGTATATATAGGGGTATGGCGCGCTCAGCAGCAAGCTTATCGCCCTGTTTAACTGGAAAATATCCATGTCGGCTTGCGCAAACAACCCCTGAAACACTATTAAAAGAATTCAGCTTATCCTGATCGACAACAAAGAGTCCGTCAAACGCAGCCGTGAAATTGATCTTGCCCTCCCTCGGGGGAGTAGCGAAAGCAATTCCCGGACCGGCCATGGCCTCGGCGAACCTTAGCGCAGCCTCATCTTCATGCACCCAGTCTGCTCCAATATGTTCCTGTTCAAACAGGTGCATACGGCCCATTTTCTGGAGCCTGCACACATCTCCCGCTGTAATCTCCTGGCCGCGTAAAAATGCAGGACCCTTTTCCTGTCCCGGTATGATCCTGGTCATGTCATGAAGGGCGAGTTTGCCCAGACCCTGTTCCACAGGCACAACTTTCAATACGGGCCGGGTCATTTTCATTTGCTTCTGCTTCTCGTAAGGTTCCTGTCCCTGACACGCAAGACAGATACTTCCGTCCCTGGCAGGGTAGGCTTCCCTGCATGTCTTGCAAATGGCTATTGAACCTTTGCTGCGTTTCTTAAGGCTGTTTTCACTTATTTTTATCTGCTTAAGGGTTAATATTTCATGACCGGCTTCTATAATCTGCTGCCTGATAAGATTCCCGTCCTGTTCTTTTTTTGGTTTCAGTTTGAGATACCATTGTTTCAATTCGGGCCAGCACTCTATTTTGCCGGCATCCAGATACACACGCACGCCGATTCCGGTATACTTGTCATAAAGGCTTGCGGCGTAACGTCCAAAAGGGAGAATTTTAAGCCATCCGTTGCCGATAGTGCAGGGTGTCAATAATTGTATGGCATCCGGCAGACAGTAGTCGGTCTCGCTGATTGCATCGTATAAGATTCCTTCCGGCAGGTTCCGCATGGCCATATCTACCATGAAGCCTCCTATGATAAGGCCCGGTGCCAGGCTGCCGTGAAAAGATTTCACGAGGTTCAGGTATTCCTCGATAGTATAGGGGCCGATGTTCATGCTGTTTCCTCCATAATAATGTTTTCTTTAATTAATGTCAGATAGTGGCTATGGTCTTACGAGAATTCTGGCAGTCCGTAAAGGCCGGTGCGTAGCAGAGTATCAATGCCCAGAGAAAAAGAACAAATTTAAAAACCATTCTGTGAATCTCCCAGTATAAAGACTTATTATGTTATACTTACCATAATATAGGCCATTGTGCAATGACCTGAATCTTCAAATTGACATGGGCATATAATGCAGGATGGCGTTAATGCTGAGATTACGGAATAAGAACTATAAGGTTGGATGTTCAATAATGTTTTCCTTCAACATGCTTGACACCCGGAGATGCCTTCTTTATGATATGTTGCTTTCAACATAATAACTGTACGTTAAGGAGCGCAACGACATGAAAAAATTGAGTGAAAATCTGACGCGGCTGAAAAACATCTTCGATACCGCAATTAACAACTATCCGCATAACAGGGAGATCATCAGGGCTTTCAAGCCTGTAATCATGAAGTGCCGAAGTCTAGTTGAGACACTATCGATACCCGGAAGCGAAACCTGTGTCCTGGATGAAGAGCGTTTCAAAGCGGGAGAATCTCTCAGCAGACATAACGATCTCCTGATTGATGTGCCGTGGGATTCAATTATTAAGGAACTTATTCCTGCGCTATCTGAAGGATTTGACTCAATCGGGGGTGATCTTGGCAAGCTTGAGGCGTTAATGTCAAAAAACCAAAGTCTGTTTGCAGGGATCATGCAGAGAAGTGACTCAGAGCAACCCTCTAAGATTGAAGAAATAGCTGTCGAGGCAGACGTCAACCCGCAGATAATTGCGCTTGTGTTCCGGATTGCAAGGAACACAGTTTTTGCACAGAGAGCCCGCGCATGGAGGGAATTAATCGAGGGATTCAGCTGGGACAAAGGAAGTTGTCCGATTTGCGGCTCTCTGCCCATGCTTTCTCGTATTGAGGAAGGCATTCCCAGGCGCTGGCTGCACTGTCCGCAGTGTTCTCACACCTGGGAGTTCAGCAGGGTCATCTGTCCGGCCTGCGGCAACACCGACCAGAAGGCCATGACATATTTCTTCGTTGATGGCAGTGTGCACGATTCCACTTTCACCTGCGAAGCGTGCCACAGCTATCTTATAACGGTCAATAAAGTGGGAGATCTGGCCAGGTTTGATGCCGATGTTGCGGCCTTGAGTCTTATACACCTCGATGTTCTGATGCAGGAAAAGGGCTATTCACCCATGACGGAAACCGCCTGGAATATTCTGAAATAATATTTTGAAAAAAAATAGTTCCCCGTTTCAAAGGACGGGGAGAATTACATAACCTTATATTATGTTATCAGTAACATAATTACCTTTAATTATAATTACTTACGTTTAAAATCAGATTGACGGCGTGACAGAGTCCAAGTATTATGCAATACGGTACATATATATAACTCAGCATAATAAAAGGAGGAAGGAATGGAAGTTACCCGAAGAGGTTTCCTGGCGTTGACCGGGGCCGTGGGTGCAGGGGCTTCGCTTGGTCTCAATCTTGCCCCGACACGCGCCTATGCATCCGAGCTCAACAAGATGAACAGGCTCAAGGCAGCCAAACAGTTCACGACCGTCTGCTGCTACTGTTCGGTCGGATGCGGACTGATATGCAGCGTGGATAACAATACCGGTAAGGTCTTCAATATTGAGGGAGATCCTGAGAACCCGATTAATGAAGGTTCTCTCTGCGCGAAAGGAGCAGGATTCTTCGACCTTACCCAGGCCAATAAATACCGTCTGCGCAAGGTTCAGTACAGAGCACCGTTCAGCGACAAATGGGAAGAAAAAGACTGGGACTGGGCCATGAACCGCATAGCACGCCTTGTAAAAGATCAGCGAGACAAGACTTTTGTAGCAACCAATGAAAAGGGTGAAGTCGTCAACCGCTGCGAAACAATAGCTCATCTGGGAAGTTCAAACATTGACAACGAGGAATGCTGGCTCATAAGTGAGTCAGTCCGAGCCTTAGGACTGGTGTACATAGATCACCAGGCACGCGTCTGACACTCTCCGTCTGTGACGGCTCTGGGAGAGTCGTTCGGCCGCGGTTCGATGACGAACCATTATATTGACCTGCAACACAGTGACTGTATTCTGATTATGGGCAGCAATGCCGCAGAACATCACCCGATTGCATTCAAATGGATTCTGCGTGCAAAGGAAAAGGGAGCGACAATCATCCATGTCGACCCACGATACACAAGAACATCGGCGAGATGCGATTTCCATGTGCCGCTTCGTTCCGGTACGGACATTGCCTTCCTTGGCGGCATGATCAACTATATCGTGGGAAACGATAAGATATTCAGGGATTATGTCATTAACTATACCAATGCATCTTTCATAGTGAGCCCTGATTACAGCTTCAACGACGGGCTCTTTTCCGGCTTTGATCCGGACAAGCACAAATATAACAAGGATACCTGGGTATTCGAACTGGATGCTGCGGGAATACCTAGAAAGGATCCTTCACTTCAGGATCCGCGCTGCGTATACCAGCTGATGAAACAGCATTTCTCACGCTATACGTTTGACAAGGTTTCCAGCATCACAGGCGTCTCCAGGGAAAATCTTCTGAAGGTCTATGAAGCATACAGCGCAACAGGTGCCCCGGACAAGGCCGGGACAGAATGCTATGCTCTTGGATGGACTCACCATACTGTCGGATGCCAGATAATCCGCACCATGAGCATGATTCAGCTGCTTCTTGGCAACATGGGGATTTGCGGAGGTGGTGTCAACGCCCTTAGAGGCGAACCAAACGTGCAGGGCTCAACCGACCACTGTATCCTCTACAATGCCCTGCCAGGTTATCTGAAAATGCCCTCGGCTTCGCTTGATACAATCGAAAAATATCTTGAGAAATACACCCCGAAATTCGCCGATCCTCAGTCGGCCAATTTTTATCAGAATTATCCGAAGTTCTTCGTGAGCTGGCTCAAGGCGACATACGGCGATGCTGCGACTCCGGAAAACGGTTTCGGCTATACAATGCTGCCTAAACTTGATGACGGAAAGGCATATTCGCTTATGCACCTGTTTGATGAGATGTATGCAGGCAAGGTTAAGGGCCTCTTTTCATATGGCACCGACCCTGCGGTAAGCTCGCCTAACTCAGGAAAGGTGCGCAAGGCGCTGGAGAAACTGGATTTCCTTGTATCAGCCAATATATTCGATAACGAAACATGTTCATTCTGGAAAGGACCCGGCGTTGACGCCGCGAAAGTCAAGACCGAATGCTTCCTGCTGCCAGCAGCAGCGACCATGGAAAAAGAAGGCTCACAAAGCAACAGCGGACGATGGGTGCAGTGGAAATACAAGGCATGTGAACCGCCCGATGATGCGATTTCAGTGGGAGACATACAGATTCGCCTGATGGATTCAATAAAAGCTCTTTACGCCAAAGAAGGCGGGACATTCCCGGAACCGATCCTGAATCTTAAATGGGATTACAAGAACCGGAAAGGGGCACTCGATGTTCTTAAAGTCTCCAAGCAGATAAACGGTTACTTCCTTCAGGACACAGTCATCGAGGACAAGGCGAAGGGAACCAAGAAGGAGTTCAAGAAAGGTGACCTGGTGCCCGGATTCTCACTGCTTTCCGATAATGGCACAACATCCTGCGGAAACTGGATAATGTCCGGCAGTTTTGATGAAAAAGGCGAAAACAAGATGGCCAAGCGTGGCAAGGATGATCCCACAGGTTTGGGTCTTTATCCGAATTGGGCTTTCGCATGGCCTGTCAACCGGCGAGTCCTCTACAATCGCGCTTCATGTGATGTTAACGGCAAACCATATAATCCAAAGCGTAAACTGCTTGAATGGACAGGTGAAAAATGGGTGGGCGATGTTCCCGACGGTCCTTGGCCTCCAATGGCTGACAAGGAAAACGGCAAGTATCCTTTCATCATGAAGACAGAAGGAGTAGGCGCGTTGTTTGCTCCCGGAATGGCGGAAGGTCCTTTCCCTGAACATTATGAACCGCTTGAAGGACCTCTTGAGAAGAATCCCATGTCCTCACAGAGAATCAATCCCGCAGTTAAAATTTTCAAGAGCGACATGGACAAGGTCGCCAATGCGGATGAGAAGTTCCCTTACGTCTGCACAACCTACTCCTGTACCGAACATTGGTGCTCCGGAGCGCTTACCCGCTGGCAGGTCTGGCTTCTTGAGATGCAGCCTGAACTCTATGTCGAGATAGGCGAAACGCTCGCAAAGGAAAAGGGGATTAAGAACGGCCAGAAGGTGAAAGTCTCATCTGCACGAGGTGAAGTGAAGTGCATAGCAATGGTTACCAAGCGCTTTGTGCCCTTCAATGTAGAAGGAAAGACAGTACATCAGGTAGGTCTGCCCTTCAACTATGGCTGGCTCTTCCCTGAAGACGGCGGAGATTCAACCAATTTCCTTACCCCGACCGTAGGTGATGCAAACACGTACTGTCCTGAATACAAGGCCTTTATGGTCAATGTGGAAAAGGCATAGGGGGTAAGTCATGCATAAAACTGAGAATAATAAAAACGATCTCGTAAAGCTTATCGACGTGACCAAGTGTACGGCATGCAGAGGATGCCAGGTGGCCTGCAAACAGTGGAACGAACTGCCCGGGTTGAAAACCAGACAGCGCGGAACCTATCAGAATCCGCCTGATCTGCAGTGGAACACATGGACGCTTATCCGTTTCCAGGAGCATGTGGACAAGGAAGGGAAATTCGCGTGGCTCTTCCGCAAGGACGGGTGCATGCACTGCACGGACGCTTCATGCGTAAAGGCATGCCCGACAGGTGCGCTCTTCAAGACGGAATTCGGCACAGTAGGAGTTCACCGCGACCTGTGCATAGGCTGCAAGGCCTGCATGGCGGCATGTCCCTTCGAGATACCGAAGTATGACGCCAAGACTGACAAATGCTACAAATGTGATCTCTGCTATACCAGGCTTACCGGTGAGCAGAAGCCCTCGTGCGTTCTGTCATGCCCAACAGGCGCCCTGACAATAGGCGACAGGGATACCCAGCTCAAGAAGGCGTACAAACGAGTTGCCGAACTTGGTGGCAATGCCAATGTGTATGGCGATAAGTTCGTAGGCGGCACTCATGTGATCTATGTACTTCAGGAGCCGCCAGCCGTGTATGACAAACTGCCTGAAAACCCGAAGGTCCCGCTTTCTGTGCTGCTGTGGAAAAACCTTTTCAAGCCGTTTACCCTTATAGGTATCGGCGCGGTGACAGGAGCCGCGGCGCTGCATTACCTGATCAAAGGACCGCACAAGGTTCATGAAAAGAATGAAGGGGGTGAATGACATGTCAGGGAATAACAAGGATATGATAAGGGTGACCAGCCCTGTGGAGCGTCTGTCTCACTGGGTTCTGGCTGTAAGCTGTCTTATATGCCTCATAACAGGACTGGGTTTCATGTTCAGGACATGGGAGGTCATACCTTCATTGTTCGGCGGATATTACGCGGCGAAATGGATACACATCTTTTCAGGCGTTATATTCACAATGTCGCTGATTAATGCTTTTTTTATGTGGAGAAAGGACTGCGCATTTGAAAAAGACGACCTTGGATGGATCATTCAGGGAGGCGGCTATTTATGGGAGGCGAAGAATCTCCCGCCTGTATACAAATTCAATGCAGGCCAGAAAGCTTTTTTCTGGTTTGTAGTGGTGTTCGGCGCAATAATAGCTGTATCCGGTTTTTTCATGTGGTTTTCCGCAGGACTGCCACCTGTGATTGCACGTCTGAGCTATATGCTTCATGCCCTGGGTGTTTTCGTCGTCGCTTCATTTTTTATCGTGCATCTTTATCTTGGTACGATAGGCAATCCGGGAACTGCCCAGGCAATGTTCACAGGTTACTGTCCGAGAGCCTGGTGTGAAACGCACTGTCCAAGATGGCTTGAGGATTACGATAAGAAATGATTTCCTAAACCTCAACATCCAT
>CAYNVT010000167.1:0-7476 GCA_964400685.1 uncultured Bacteriovoracaceae bacterium
ACCATCGTGGGTGCCGGGGCGGTTTCCGGCGGTTCGATGGATGCGTCCAATATTCTCAAACCCGCACTGGCATTGGGAAAGATGCGCTGCATCGGTTCAACGACGTTCGAGGAATACAGAAAACATTTTGACCGTGACCGGGCGCTGTCCAGGCGTTTCCAGAAGATAGACATCACGGAACCCAGCATTGAAGAAACCAGGACAATACTTACAGGTCTGAAGGAGCGATACGAAAAGCACCATGATGTCGTTTACAGCGATGAGGCGATCCTTGCGGCAGCCGAGCTTTCGGCAAAGTACATCAATGACCGCCACCTGCCCGACAAGGCGATAGACGTGATAGACGAGGCTGGTGCATATGCGCGGATGAACAGGCCCGATGGCCTTGCAGACACAGTAACAATTTCCCGTGAGGCGATAGAAAAGGTCGTATCGAAAATAGCCAGGATTCCGGAAAGGAGCGTTTCATCTACAGAAACCTTCAAGCTCAGAAACCTCGAAGACGAACTTAAGACGCAGATATTCGGCCAGGATAAGGCGATAGACACTGTCGTATCTGCTATCAAGCGTTCGCGTGCGGGATTCGGTTCAGCTGACAGGCCTGTGGCAAGCCTGCTCTTTGTAGGACCGACAGGCGTCGGCAAGACCGAACTTGCACGCCAGCTCGCTGCAAGCCTGGGCGTGTCTCTGCACAGATTCGATATGAGCGAGTATCAGGAAAAGCATACGGTGGCCAGACTGGTTGGCGCACCTCCCGGCTATGTCGGCTATGAAGAAGGGGGCCTCCTTACCGAAGCGATAAGAAAGACACCCTATGCCGTGCTTCTGCTGGACGAGATTGAAAAAGCCCATCAGGACATCTTCAATACGCTTCTTCAGGTCATGGATTATGCCACGCTTACCGACAATGCCGGCAAGAAGGCGGATTTCAGAAATGTCATCATTATAATGACATCAAATGCAGGAGCGAGAGAGCTCGGCAAAAAACAGGTCGGTTTCACACATGACGAACCTTTAAGGACCGATGCCGTCACCGATGCTGTAAACAGGATATTCGCACCGGAATTCAGGAACCGTCTGGACGGTGTCGTTGTTTTCAACGGCCTTGACACAGGCATTACAGAGCGGATCGTTAGAAAGGAGATCGGCATTTTCGCCCGTCAGCTCCTTGAGAAAAAAATAACCATTGAAATCTCTGACGATGCATATCTGCACCTTGCGAAAAAAGGATTTTCAACCGAATTCGGGGCGCGCCAGATTGCAAGGCTTGTGCAGGATGAGATTAAGGCATTCTTTGTCGATAAGGTGCTTTTCGGCTCCCTTGCCGGAGGCGGCCGTGTCAGTATAGACGTAAAGGACAACCGCATTTTTATAGAAGTGCTTTAAGATCATGCCAATTTTCCTTCTGAATGACGAACTTGTATTTCCTGAAGTGGAGCATGCAACAGATGAAGGGATTCTTGCAATAGGCGGCGATCTGAGGCCCGAGAGGCTGCTGCTGGCTTATGCCTCGGGCATATTCCCCTGGTATTCGAATGGTGAACCCATCATATGGTGGTCGCCGGACCCGCGTTTCGTACTCTTTCCTCCGGAGCTGAAGGTCTCGAGGTCAATGCGCAAGATTCTGAAGCAGGGCGTTTTCAGCATCACCTTCGACAAGGCTTTCGAGCGTGTAATTGAGCAGTGCAGAAGGATAAAAAGAAAAGGCCAGCGTGGAACCTGGATAACGCCTGAAATGCAGAAGGCCTATATCCGGCTTTATAAGCTGGGCTTCGCCCATTCTGTCGAAGCATGGAAAGACGGTGAACTTGCCGGAGGCCTCTACGGAGTTTCTCTCGGCAAGGTTTTTTTCGGGGAGTCCATGTTTTCAAAGGCAAGCAATGCATCGAAGGCATGCCTTGTTACACTGGTGGAACACCTTGCAAAAATGGGGGTTGAGCTCATCGATTCACAGGTCTACACCAGGCATCTGGAAACGCTCGGCGCCCGTGAAATCCCCAGGAGTGAATATCTTACACTCCTTAAAAATCTTATTATTTAACGAACGCTCGTTTGCAGGTGAGTAAGTTAACTGCATTATGTCTTCAAGTTATATCCCTGTCATGTCGATTAAGGCTTATAACAAATTGTTTTTAAGGAGGTTGAATCTCATGGAGATAAAAGGCCCAAAGACCAAAAAGTATATGGATGAGTTCATAGTGAAGCCGGGCAAAGATATAAAGCTTAAGAAATTCAACACAGGCTGGGCGATAAAAGAGGAGCTCAAGCAATTCGATGACAACCAGGCCAAGGCCAAGGCCGTGGAGATATTGAACAAGGACAAAGAAAGACTGGCAAAGGCCCAGGAGCTTCTTTATGCAGACAAGAGCTATGCGTTGCTTATAGTGCTTCAGGGCATGGATACTGCAGGCAAGGACGGGGCCATAAGACATGTCATGTCAGGCGTGAACCCCCAGGGGTGCTCGGTATCGGGATTCAAGGTGCCTTCGTCGAAGGAGCATTCGCATAATTTCCTCTGGAGATATTCAAACAGCCTGCCGCAGCGCGGAATGATAGGAATATTCAACCGCTCGCATTATGAAGATGTCCTGGCAGTGAAGGTTCATCCCGACAGGCTGGAGCAGCTTCCTGATAAGCTTGGAAATACGGAAAGCGATACATTCTGGGACTGGCGCTACAATGACATAAGAAATTTTGAAAAGCACCTGGTCAGGAACGGTACGGTCATCCTGAAGTTCTACCTCCACATATCGAAAAAAGAGCAGAAAAAAAGGCTCATGGAGAGATTCAACAATAAGGAAAAATACTGGAAGATATCCCCGTTCGATGTTGCGGAAAGGGCTTTCTGGAACGACTATGAGAAGGCCTATGAGCAAATGCTTGCTGCAACCAGTACAGATTATGCGCCGTGGTTTGTCATCCCTGCTGATTATAAATGGGCTGCAAGGGCATTCATCGCCGAGGTTATAGTTACCGCCATCGAAGGGCTCAATCTCAAATATCCGGAAGTATCCAAAGAGCAGGTCGCCAAACTTATGGAGGCCAGGAAAAAACTGGAAAGTGAAAAATAAGCCGCCTGCTATTGTGGGCGGTATATTAAAAACCGGACAGGATTAAATCAAGGGGTGAAGGGAATATGTTAAGTGCAGACAATCCAATGTCCTTCCAGCACTATATGCTGGGCCTCTTTGCCGTTGCAAACAATTTCCCGGCTTTGGGGCTTTTCCTTTCCATATGCCAGGACCGGCCGAAGAAAGAACAGCTGAAACTGGCCCGGATAGCAACGCTTACGGCGTTCCTGACAATGGCTATAGCCCTCCTCAGCGGGCAGATGATCCTGGGATTTTTTGAGATAAGTATCGAGGCCTTCAAAATAGCCGGAGGAATCCTGTTGTGCGTTTCAGGCATGTCCATGCTCAATTCAAAACCGGTTCAGGTCGAGCAGCATAGTGAAAATGATCTGTCAAAGGTCATTTCGGTTGCGATCATTCCGATAGGGATCCCGCTTACAACAGGTGGCGGCACAATATCCACAGTTATACTGTTTTCCGGTAAATTGACCGACTGGCCTGTCACCATAAGGCTTTCCATTGCGATTGCCGTTATGACCGTCTTGATTTATCTTATATTTAAATACTCAACCAATCTTTTGCATTTTCTTGGCAACCTGGGCATGAGCGCACTTATAAGGATTATGGGACTCTTTACCCTGGCGATCGGTGTGCAGTTCATACTGGACGGCGTTTCAAAATATTTCCCGGGTCTTATGGGAACCATGTAGAATATAAAGCCGTAAGCGGTTTATATCAGGAAATAACCCCTGCCTCACGGAGGCGGCGCTCTTTTTCAAGCTTTTCAAGATAATCCCTGAGCTCTTTTTCTTTGAAGCGCTTAAGGAATTTCGGCGTCTGCATGTAATGAATGGTGCTGGCAAGGAATGAATCCAGAAGTGATTTTTTTACATCGCCAACAACGCTTTCGTGCACAGCGGGTCGTTCGATGAGCTTTGTCCTGACAATTTTCTCACCAAAGTACCTGCGCAGCTCTTCATCGGCGTTCTCGAGATAGCAGGTCGTGGTGATTTCGAGTCTGATAAACCAGAGGTCGCCGGAAAGGATTTTACTCTTGTCCTTTATGCTTAAAACCAGGCCATTATTCAGAATGCGTTCTTCTACGTCATAGTTCATACAGGGTCTCGTCTACTTTCGGTTTTCGTTTCTGTGATTTTGTCCCGGCCAGCGATATCTGCTGAAACGGGTCTTCACCTTCGAATATGTCACCCATTTCCTGCTCGATTGTTTCAGGGTCTTCGCCGTGCTCAAGCCTGGACAGCGCCTCCTGAAATCCCGCACCAAGATTCAAGCCGGCTGCGTCGGAGAGTTTTCTGAGCAGATTGGCCGCCTGCTTCGGGTCGTTCTCGTCGATAGATCCGGCCTCTCGTCCCAGCATTGCCATAGCCTTTTCAAGACGGCTCTCGTCAATGTCCGGCATGCCGTCTTCTGACTCTTTGGCCTTTCCTGATGGGGTGTTAAAAAGAGAGATTTTTTTCTTAAGCTTTATTGTTCTGCAATTGGGGCATTCAGGGACCCGGTCGTTGTTGATCCTGCGCGAAAAAAAATTATATACGGTATTGCACTTTTCGCAATAGAACTCGTAAACAGGCATTTTCAACCTCTCATAAATTCACTGTTAAGTCTGAATAGTGTCTGCGCTCAAATTTGTCAATCAGCTGAAATGATGCGCCATATTCCGTTATCAAGGATAACCCGTGACGGCTTTCCGTGCGTATGGGGCAGCTTCAAATTTTCATTGGAATAAGCCGGGTCATTGGGAAGTCTTACTCCAACAACCGGTCCTTCGGCGAACCCCTCTGGCATTATTGCCGGGATGTCTTTCGAAGTTGCATGACTGATAAGCCCGGAAACCGAGTTGAAAGAAAGAAGCTCGTTAAGGGTTATCATGGTGGGCGGCAGAAGCACGATTTCGCCTGCAGCGTTTCTTTCAAGGGCATCTTCAGGCCTCATCCAGGCAGCACTTGTAAGCTCTTCGTTGTCATGGACGGCAACTTGACCATAAGGATGTTTTGCAAGAAAAAACCATGTGTCAAATCTTGTCTTCTGAAAAACGGGAGTAATCCAGTGAGCGAAAGGGATAAGCGCTTCAGGCTTATAAATAATGCCTTCGATCCGGGCCAGTTCGACGAGCGTCATATCCTTGTCGTGTATGGCTTTTCGGTATTTCCTGAAGCGGCTTAATTCGGGCTCTTTAGCAAAATCAAGCGTCTCACCAGAGGCTTTTTGAGCGATAAGGATAAAGGCCTCCTCGAACAGTTCCCTGATTGCAGCGAAAAACAAGCCTGATGAAGCATTCAAATCCGGATCCGGATTATCAAGTATCCTCCGGGCTTTTTCACCGTCAAAACCACCTGAAAAGTCTGTAAGCCGGGGATCGGAATCCGAGTCGTCAACCGCTCCTCCAGGGTAAACAGTTGCCTTTGCCATGAAGGAATCATGAGTGCTTCTCTGCATGAGCAGGACTTCCAAGGGATCTCTTATGAGTATGACAGTGGATGCTTTTTTTGGCGTTTCAGTCATAATTTATAATTCTCCCTCATGTTCCCTTAAAAAACGCTCAAAAAATTCTTTCATGAACGCATGCCTGCCTTCCGCCATACGCCGGCCTTCCGCCGTAAGCATCCTCTCATGAATTTTTGAAAGCTTGACGACATATTCCCGGTAGCCCGTGTCGTCCTTTGTGTATGGCAGCGTATCATAAGGGTCGGCGTGCGGGTTGTGAAGCATGGCGCCTATCTCACCTGCAAAGAGGAAATCCCTGGCAATTCCTACCGCGCCTATTGCATCGAGTTTATCCGCATCGAAAAGAACCTTTGCCTCGATTGTCTGAGGTTCATGGCTGTTACGGTAACGGTGACATAGTACGGAGTGGACTATGTTCTCCTTTTTTTCTTTGGGGATGTCATATTTTCTAAGAATATCCTCAGCAATTGCGGCGCCAACTTCAGCGTGACAGACCTTGCCTTTTTCCCTGTCCTGAGCTGCCCTGCCTATGTCATGAAGGAAAGCCGCCATTGCGAGCACTTCAAGGTCTGCATTCTCAATCTTCCCAATATGCATGCAGAGCTTATAGACTCGCTCTGTATGGTCCCAGTTGTGGCTGTGTTTGGCCTGTCTGAAGGCATTTTCACAATAACTGCGGATTTCGGCTATGATCTCTTTCATGGTCAATCCTGCTAACATATAAGTATTGTACTATCTTTAAAAATATTTCATTTACTCAAATATTCTTCTTATAAATCTTTTTGTCAGGAATTTTATAATATCTCTCCATGTCTTTGTGGAACCTGGCGCCGATAGCCTCTCTATAAATCACAAGTTCATGTTTTCTTTGAAGGGCTTCATCTCTAGCCTTGTTGTATTTGTCGACCAGTTCGTTGTATTCCTCGATATTAACGATATTCTCCATATCCTTCTCAATGCCCGCCATTTCTTTCAGTTTCCTGTCGATCAGCACGCCGGCATAACCCAAGGTCCTGGCCTTTTCTTCGAGTATTTCCTTGTCGGTTTTAGAAACGGCATCTTCTTTCATGACCACCCCGTTATGCAAGTCTGCCTGCAAAGAGTCTGGTCTCATATTCGAAAATCACCCTGTCTTTTCTGGAATGCCTTGCGAACAATGATTCAAGCCCTGCAATAAGGGCTTCATATTCAGGATTGCCCGGGGTTGGCGTGTATGATGAGGAAAGCATCCTTCCCTTCAGCCCTTCGAAATCGAAAGTCTGTGAGTTATTAAAAGTAAACAGCCTGCAGCCATTACCGAAAAAAGCCTTTACCTCATCATCGTTAATGTTTTTGTGGTTGACGGTTTTATACTCATCGGCAAATTTTATCAGCAGTTCATCATATGCATGCAAAAAGATAGAGTCAGTCTTCCTCTGATTCCAGATTATCGCAAGCATGCCTTCTTCTTTGAGAATGCGTTTGAATTCTTTTCGGCAGGCCTTCCTGTCAAACCAGTGAAAGGCTTGCGCAGCCGTTACGAGATCAATGGATCCATCTTCGAGCCCGGTGTTTTCAGCGGTATATGGCAGACTCATGAACAGTCTGCTGTCTTTGAACTTTTCTTCTGCCGCAAGCCGCATTTCCCTGTTTGGCTCGACTGCGAATACCCTGAATCCTCTTTCCAGAAGCAGGGACGAGAGAGCTCCTGTACCTGATCCAATGTCAGCGATTACGGAATTTTTATCATTCAGACAATATTTTACGAGTGTATCCAACATTTTACTCGGATATGTAGGGCGGTATTTTACATAATTTCTGACCCTGTCAGAGAATCTTTTTGTCGGGGACTTTCCAGATTTCATGATTTCTTATTACCCGGAAGTTTATCTTTTGAAACTGTTTTTTCACCACTCACCACTGTCAACTCATAACTTGTTTAAATTTCTTGACAGCCGTT
>CAYNVT010000168.1:0-7224 GCA_964400685.1 uncultured Bacteriovoracaceae bacterium
CAGGCTTTCGCCCATTGCGCAATATTCCTCACTGCTGCCTCCCGTAGGAGTCTGGACCGTGTCTCAGTTCCAGTGTGACTGGTCGTCCTCTCAAACCAGTTATGGATCGTAGCCTTGGTAGGCCATTACCCTACCAACTAGCTAATCCAACGCGAGCCCATCCAATAGCGATAGCTTTCAAGAAGAGGCCATCTTTCCCCAACATGCTTATGCATGTTGGTCGTATGCGGGATTAGTCCACCTTTCGGTAGGTTATCCCCCACTATAGGGCAGGTTACCCACGCGTTACTCACCCGTGCGCCGCTTTACTCTCCCAGGCGAACCCGGGATTTCTCGCTCGACTTGCATGTGTTAGGCACGCCGCCAGCGTTCATTCTGAGCCGGGATCAAACTCTCATGTTTAATCCCAAAGCAAATCGTACTTTCCACTATTCAGTTTTCAAAGATCAAAAGCGGCATAAATCCAGATTATCTATTAGTATCTGCCTCTTCAATTGTCAAGCCATTATCTTTATCGGCACAATGACAATTTTACTGCAAGGTCCCGTTGACTATTAGATATTTCAGGCAGTGTCAATAACTTTTTTTCTTTATGTTTTTTCTCACTGCGTTCCGCAAAAAGCTCGTCTTATCTATGTCAAACCCCTATTAGTGTCAAGGAGTTTTTTATCTTTTTTTATAAATAATATTATCTCATAATATCAACTAGTTACATTAATCAAATGATAACAACTCGAGCAAATCGCCTTTTCCCTGCCTGAATAACATGGGACCCTTCATCAAGATTGAGAGTATCATCTGAGATTTTCCTTTCATTTAACTTGACTGCCCCCTGCTTAACTAGCCTTCTGGCTTCAGACGTACTGCTCACAAGACCCGTTTCCTTCATGACGGAACATATCCAAGCCTTTTCTTTTGACAAAGCATATTCTGGTATATCGTCAGGAATTTCCTTTTTGCTGTGTACTGTAATGAATATCTCAGCGGAACTATCTGCTAGCTGCCGGTCATTATACCTTTCAACCAGTTCGTATGCCAGGGCCTTCTTTGCATCCATAGGATGCAGTTTTCCGGAGGCTACATCCTGCTTCATTTCCGATATTTCATCCAGCGTCCGGCGGCTGATTAGTTCATAATAAAGCCACATGAGATCATCCGATATGGACATGACTTTACCGTACATTTCTGAGGGTTCATCATTGATCCCGATATAATTGTTGTAGGACTTGCTCATCTTCTGGACACCATCAAGACCTACGAGTAGCGGCATTGTCATGACCACCTGCTGTTCCTGGCCATATGCTCTCTGCATTTCACGGCCCATCAGGAGATTGAATATCTGATCAGTCCCGCCTAGCTCTAAATCTGCATTCAAGGCAACAGAATCGTAGCCTTGTACGAACGGATATAAGAATTCATGAATGCTTATCGGTTGCTCGCCTTTAAATCTCTTGCTGAAATCATCCCGTTCAAGCATTCGAGCGACAGTCTGGTGAGACGTTAGTTTGATAAAATCAGAAACTGTCATGCCATCCATCCATTCCGAATTAAATCTGACTTCGGTCTTATCAGGGTCAAGAACCTTGAAAAACTGTTTCTTGTAGGTTTGAGCATTTTCGAGGACATCCTCACGCGTCAGAACTTTCCTGGTTGAGCTCCTTCCGCTTGGGTCTCCTATCATCCCGGTAAAATCGCCTATAAGAAATATTACTTCATGCCCCATATCTTGAAACTGGCGCATTTTATTAAGGACCACAGTATGGCCGAAATGTATATCAGGTGCCGTCGGATCAAAACCCGCTTTAATCCTTAAAGGTTTTCCTTTCTTCAGTTTTTTTTCAAGTTCCTCTTCGGATATTATCCCGACAGCTCCGCGTTTGATCTCTCTTAACTGTTTATCGATATCCATTTCCAGTCCCCTGTTACTTACTTGGCAAATTCAACAGCCCTGCTTTCTCTTATGACAACAACTTTTATCTGTCCGGGATAAGTCAGTTTTGCTTCTATAGATTTCGAAATATCTTTTGCCAGCATCTGCGTATCTTCATCACTGACATTCTCCGCTTCAACCATAACCCTCAGCTCTCTCCCGGCCTGAACAGCAAATGTCTTGCCGACCCCCTTGAACGAGGAAGCAATCTCTTCAAGGTCAGTCAGTCTTTTAACATAATTTTCCAGCATTTCCCTTCTTGCACCGGGACGCGCAGCAGACAGCGAGTCTGCCGCCTGAACCAGAAAGCAATAGACCGAGCTCACCTGCGCCTCATTATGATGAGAGGCTATCGCTTCCACAACCTTTGCTGATTCACCGTAACGCTTGGCAATTTCCGCCCCGATAATAGCATGTGACCCCTCGACTTCATGATCAATAGCTTTTCCGATGTCATGGAGCAATCCCACCCGTTTGGCTATTTTCTGGTTGATGCCTAGTTCAGCTGCCATTATACCGCACAAATGTGCAACTTCAAGAGAGTGCTGATACACATTCTGTGAGAAACTTGTCCGGTATTTAAGCTTACCGACAAGTTTAATCAATTCAGGATTTATACCGTGAACACCAACTTCGAATGTCGCCTGCTGGCCGGATTCCCAGACGCCTTCATTGACTTCAGTCGTTACTTTTTCAACAACCTCTTCAATGCGTGACGGATGAATCCTGCCGTCCACAACAAGCCTTTCAAGTGCCTGCCTGGCTATTTCCCTCTTGATCGGGTCAAAGCTTGAAATGATTACGGCATCAGGTGTATCGTCAATTATCAGATCAACTCCTGTTACTGCTTCAATTGACCTGATGTTACGGCCTTCTCTTCCGATTATTCGGCCTTTCATCTCTTCGCTGGGCAGATTTACAATCGAAACGGTCCTTTCGCTTACAACATCGGCCGAGTAGCGCTGAATTGCTGTTGAAAGAATTTCTTTTGCCTTCCTGTCAGCTTCCGCTTCAGCTTCATCTTGAATTTGTTTAATCATCTTTGCAGCTTCATGCTTTGCTTCGCTTTCCAGCATCTCCATCAGGGTCTTCTTAGCCTGATCGGTTGTCATGGAGCTTATTTCTTCAAGTCTTGATATCTGTTTTTTTCTTATTTCATCAATTTCCGTCTTCAACGAATCCACATGTTTTGTTTTATCAGCGACTGATTTCTCGGAACGTTTTACTTCCTGTTCCCTCTTATCCAGCTGATTCAGTTTGCCATCAAGAAGATCTTCCCTCTGGAGAATACGTTTTTCTGCCGCAGAAACCTCTTTGAACCGCTCTTTTGCTTCATCTTCACTTCTCTTTTTCGCATCAAAAATAATTTCTTTTGCCTGCAGATTTGCATCCGTTATAATGCTCCCTGCTTCCTTAATCGCCTCTTCCTTTATCTTTTTAGTCTCAATCTCTGCACTTGCATTGGCTTTTTTGCTCACTGCAAAATGCAACCCGAATCCAACGACAGCACCGGCAACAACTGCCAGTACGATATAAAGTATCACCATTATGTCACCTCTTTATGGGTGTAAAAAACACCTTGATCCGTAACCATATAATTAACCCTGGTATCCCAGGGATCCACATTAAGGCGTTTAATCAGAAAATCATTATAGCATACCCCCAGTGTATTAATCGGGGCATGCTTCGAGATTAATCTGTCATAAAAGCCTTTGCCGTAACCAAGCCTGTAGCCTTTTTCATCAAATACGATTCCAGGAACGAGGAATAGATCGATTTTACCCGGATCAACATAATCATCATTAGCAGGCTCGGGTATGCCGAAAGACCCGATAACAAAATTATAGGGATAATCGGCATGAGAGAATAAAATATCTTCTTCTACCACTTTTGGAAAAGCAAAATATTTACCTTTCTCAGTTGTTAAAGATAAAACATCCGCCTCCGAGCGGACAGGAAAATACAATGCAATAGTTTTTGCAGATTTAAATGGATTGAAATTTAAAATGTTTTTACAGATAGAATTTGAAAGCTCACGCTTTAAGGCCTCACTCATTCGTGCCCTTTCTTTAAGAAACCTTTCCCTGATGCTGGCTTTCTCATTCATATTCATGCCAGGGCAAAATAAAAGAGACTTATTTTGAGAACACCTCGGAAGACAACAATTAAAGCTAATCCGGAGTAACTAATTGCCTTTCTTTTCCATCCTATCGTTGACCAATACGGATATTCAGAATTTCCTTTAAAGATTCCAATTCAGTCTTTGTTTTCTTTATCTCATCCGCCATATTTAGCATGACCATGGCTATAAGATCCGAAGTGGTCACTGCATTGCCCTGCTTCTGAACATCATCGACCATTTCTTCAATATATCTTGACAATGACTGAATGTAATCATCGTCTCCCCGGGATTTTACTTTATATTCCTGTCCGAATATCTTTATTGATACCGAGTTCTGCAAGTCTTTAAAATGTTTCGAAACACTTAATAAGGTGTTCGATTTTCTCTTTTACTTTTTCCTTCTCAGCAAGCAGCATTTCGACCTGCGAACTGAGACCGTTAGCCTCTTCCTCCTTTTCTATAAGCTTTTCGGTAAGCCTGCTGTTTTCCTTTTTCAGCGCTTCAACCGTTTGTAATAGTTGGTTAATTTTCTCTTCCAGCGTATCAAGTATTTCCAATTAATACCCCATCTTATAAACCTTAATTAATTATAATATAATACATACATAATAATCATTCAAGTCAAGCATCTATTTTCCAAACCGGACTCCCACGGTGTGAAATTAAAATTTTACAAATATTTATTTATTGCTTAAGCATAATGCAAAAGGAAACCGATAATAAGATGAAGTGAATGATTAAGTGGAGGGTAAATTATGGAAGGCACATATCTTGAAAGTATTTATAATCTTATTAAGTCTATCAAGGAATCCAAAACACTCGATGCTTTGATTGAAATCATTACACAGGAATTGCCTGAAGCAGTCGGTGCTAGATATTGTTCGCTTTTTATAAAAAACCATTCATCGGGAGAGCTTGAATTAAAGGCACACAATCATCAGGATATCGGAGAAGATCCGTTTATTCATGTTGCCGATCATGACAAAAGCATCATGAACCTGACGATTTCACGCAATACATCTTTATTGATACGAAACATAGAGGAAGAAATCGGTTTCCACAATAAAGAAAAATACAGTACAAAGTCTTTTATGTGCCTGTTAATAAAAGACGATAACGAAATTGAAGGTGTACTGAATTTAGCAGATAAAGCACCTGAAGGATTCACCAGGGAAGACATGCTCTTTGCAACAATTATTTCAGAATTGATAGGAAGCCATCTAAAACGCTATGGCATAGCCAGCATATGACCTGAGAAAATTGTATTGACTATGGATATGATAGATGATAGCAAATAGAGAGTGAGCAATCGCTCGCACTCATCAATAAAGAGGAGGTATGTATGCCGAATGAAAATGTTTTAGCGCATGTCTTTCTAGACGCGGTTTTTACGAACTTCGAGATCCTTGCCCAGGATGACCCTGAATCAGCAGCTTTGATTGCCGGTAAAAACGTCAACATCCTGTTCATAGCCGGAATAGGCGGCCCAAAGGCAACCATAAGTATTTGCGATTCAGCGATTAAGGTCATACCGGGTAAAGCCGGAGATCCCGACATCACAATGTTCTTCCCATTTAAAAAGTGGATGACCAATATGCTTTCCAAGAAGGGCTTCGGCATCCCGATTCCCTTGATAATGCCCTGGAAATTGCACAAGGCATCAGGTCTTCTGACTTTTATAAAACTTGGAGACAGGCTTGATAAAATCCTGCAGGGACCAAACCCACCGAAGAAGCTCAAGGCAAAACTGCTTCTCAACACTATAGCCAAAACAATTGCGGCCATCTGTAATCACGAACCCGAATCAAAGGCATCAGCGGTAACTCTTCATGGTGTGGCGGAACTCAGCATTGAAAACGGCCCTGCATCCAATATTCTTTTCACTGGAGGATCAACAACAGGGAGAAACGGCAGAGCGGAAGAAGCTGACCTGATCATGGGTTTTAAAAACGAAGATATTTTCCTGAACCTTGCGGACGACAAAGTCGATGTTTTTGCAGCAATCTGCCTTGGCGACATGGTTCTTGAAGGCGATCTCCACATGGGCGATATTGTTAATACATACCTCGACAAAGTCGGTACATATCTTCAATAGGGGGTAAAATTATGTCATATAAATTCGAAAAATCAATGGATCTCTTCAGGAGGGCTTTCAAGGTCATCCCTCAAGGTATATATGGCCATTTCAACCCGGCCACACTTATTCCCGGTTCATACCCTTACTTCATCTCCAAAGCGAAAGGTTCCAGGTTCTGGGATGTTGATGGTAATGAATACATCGACTATTCCTGCGCATACGGCCCGATGATACTTGGTTATGCAAACGATAAAGTTGACGAGGCATTTGCAAAACAGGCAAAACTGGGCACATCAACCATGCCGCCTACCACCCTTCTTATCGAGCTTGCCGAGAAGATGGTAGACACAGTCGAAATTGCCGACTGGGCTATGTTTGCAAAAAACGGCGCTGATACTACCTCCTGGGCGCTGGTAATTGCGCGCGGCTTCAAAAGACGCGACAAGGTTATCCTCTGCAAAGGCCATTATCACGGGACTCAGCCCTGGGCCGGAACAAATCATACTGGAATCTCTCCCACCGACAGATCTCAGATATTGATGGTGAACTGGGGCGATGTGGCCGATTTCCAGAGGCTCGTTGACGAGAATAAGGGTCAGGTTGCAGGCGCCATGTTCACACCATATCACCATCCGGTGTTTGAAGAACAGAAACTTCCCGCCCCCGGATACTGGCAGGCGATCAGGAAAATTTGCGATGACAACGACATAGTCCTCATCATTGATGACGTGAGGGCCGGATGGAGGCTGGACATTAAGGGCTCCGCCCATCATTTCGGCTTCAAGCCAGACCTCGCATGCTATTGCAAGGCGATTGCGAACGGCTATCCGATATCCGCAATCGTCGGAAGCGAAAAAATGAAGATAACCGCTTCAAAGACCTTCCAGACAGGATCATACTGGAACAATTCACCAGAAATGGCAGCAGCAATCGCATGCATCGACGAGATGAATGCCATTGATGCAGCTGGAATCTGCAATGAACGCGGCCTCCAGCTCAGGAAAGGCCTCGAGCAACTGGCTTCGGGTCATGGGCTCCAGTTCAAGGTTACAGGGCCAAATTCGATCCCTTTTATCCATTTCACGAATGAAACAA
>CAYNVT010000169.1:0-7105 GCA_964400685.1 uncultured Bacteriovoracaceae bacterium
ACATTTAAAATGATCTAGATCAATGAAATCCTGCAAGGTAAATTATATAATACAAGGCATAAAGATGATACATACCCGGGAGTTTCAACGATATATTGAGTTGTAACGAACTGTAGAAGAAAAAGAGAAAGATAGAATGAAATTAACTCGTATAGCCATAGTCGTATTGCTGCTCACATTTTACTTCAATTGCGTCTCAGCTGGGGAGCGGCCCTCGCTGTTTGAAAAACCGGAAGAAACAGTTGCATGGTTATATCGTGATTTTGGATGGGAATGCTTTATACAAGGCTATTTTGACAAGGACATTCTTATCGACCAACCGAAAAGTGTCCTTGAAAGATATTTTACACCTAAATTGGCTAACCTGATATTTCAGGACAGGGCTTATGAAAATAAGACCGGAGAAATAGGTCACATTGATTTTGTTCTTCTATTCGGCAGTCAGGACACAAGTGGTATCTATAATTTAAGGATAAAAAGAATTCCAAAAACGAATAACGTAATGGTGACATATGACCAGAGTGGTGAACATGATATTGTTGAAATTAAGTATAGCGCGGTACAGACGAATAAAGGGTGGCATATATCAGACATAAGTTATAGGTTAAGAAAAACAAGCACAGGTCCTGAAAACAAATTTTCGCTTCTGGAACTGCTGTCTTAGTAATCCGAGTATTGTTCGACGCCCCTGGACAATTTCCAGCATTCTGTGAAACAGGGAAAAGTTAACTGTACGATGAAAAGAAAGAGCTGAAATTCAAATAAAGAATAAGGTGTATGGGCGAAAAAAACAGCGTATATTACATTCTACATTCAAGATGATGCGTATCAATGAATTCCGGCAAGATGAATTGTACAACACAGGTCGATAGAACAAAGCAGACAACGAAGCGACGAGATGAAATAGGCTATAAGGATGAGTGAACTATTAAAATGAAACAAATGTCAAAAATCTTAGCAAAATTAATTCTATATGTAGCATTAATTGTAACATCTCTTAATGCTATCTGGTTCAATCATTTTCAAATTGATTCAAGGACCATCGTGATGTTGACGTGGTTGCTCCCACCGATAATCATTATGATTTTCTGGGAAATGTATGTAGCTAATACGGATATGGAAAAAATTGTTTTATTGGTTTTGTCTGGAATGAGCGTTCTCATTTCAAATTATTTACTTACTTCATTAATTTCACCAGAAGGACATGATGTGGAATCGATTGGATTTTCATTAATTTTCATTGTTATAATGCTATATTCAAGCTGTCTGATTGTGATTCTATTCAGTGGAGTAATGTCTCTGGTCAGAAGGTGTAGAACCAAAACCTAAGGAGGGGATTATGAGTATTGACGCATATTTAACAGCACTCGACAAAGCGCTCCAGCTTGAGATCGACGGTATGGCGTTTTACAGAAAGGCGGCGGCTGAATCGAAAAATCAGCTTGCAAAAGAGATGTTCGCGTATCTGGCAGATGCCGAAGTCACGCACATGGACAGGATAAAACAGATAAGCGGCTCGCTCAAGGAAACCGGCAACTGGTTCAGAACAGATGATAACAAAGGGCATGCCGAGATCAAAGATATTTTCATCAGACTCGCAAAAGAAAACAAAGATAAGCTCGAATCTGATACAACAGACATTCAGGCGCTTGAAACCGGGCTCGACCTTGAGGTGAAGTCTATCGATTTCTATACTGCACAGTATGCCGGTTCGAATGACGCCAATGAGAAGGCTTTTTATCTGAGTCTTGTGGATGAGGAAAATGCCCATTACCGGACACTTCAGGATATGAAATTCTATCTCGATGATTCCGGGGCGTGGTTCACGGAGCACGAGAAGCATGGCTTTGATGGTGCCTGAATTCCGCTTTGCATTCAAGTGATCTCTTTGTCGGCTGCGTCAGAATGCTCCTCGACATACGTTAAAGTATGCCTGCGTCGCTTCCTCCTTGCCTTCGCGATATCATCTTAAATGCAAATCGGAATTAGAAAGATGTTTGGCATTATAACTTCACATCCCATTGATTCGGGCAGACAGCCCTCACCCTTCGGGCGTACCTTCGGTACGTCTAATTTCGCATCCCGAAATTGTGTCGCTTGCTCATCGCTTCGCGGTCTGTTTTGTTATAATGCCCTTTATTTTGTATCGAATTTAAACGAAAAAAGAAAAATATGATCGTTGCAAAAAACGATTTGAGTTTTGAGATTAATGCTTTAAACTAATGCAAGGAATCAGGCTTTTAATAACTCACAACTCACCACTCACAACTCATCACTTTGTTTTAGAAAGGAGATTGCATGGCGCTAATGAACCTTAAATCGTTGATCGGAAAGCTTAATCCTGTCTGCCGTTCGGCACTTGAATCCGCCGCCGGGCTCTGCATGGCGAAGACCAATTACGAGATAGAAGTCGAGCACTTTCTGCTCAAGCTTACCGAGGCCCAGAACACGGACCTGCACAAGATTCTGAGATATTTTGAAATCAACATAGACCGTTTTGCCGGTGATCTGACGCAGGCTATTGAAGGCTTCAAGACCGGCAACGCCCGCACACCCGTGTTCTCGCCGCGCATTCCGGGCATGATACAGGATGCCTGGATGGTAGCGTCAATTGATTATGAGGCTGCGACTGTGAGGTCGGGCCATATCATGGTTGCCATGCTCGGTAATGACCTGAGCGCGCGCATGCTCTATTCCACTTCGGATGCGCTTAAGAAAATATCGCTTGAAACTCTTGAAAAAAGCCTGCTCGACATAGTCGCAGGTTCTGCCGAAGATGCAGGCCCTGTCGCTGCCAAAGGTGTGCAGCCGTCGGGCAAGGATGCGGCGCAGGCTATGCCGGCAGGGACCAAGGCGCTTGATCAGTTCACCATAAACCTCACAGAGCAGGCCCGCGCCGGGAAGATTGATCCGGTCATCGGAAGAGATTTCGAGATAAGGCAGATGACGGATATCCTTATACGCCGCCGCCAGAACAACCCGATACTGACCGGTGAAGCGGGCGTAGGCAAAACAGCTGTGGTCGAAGGCTTTGCCCGCAAGATTGTAGAAGGTGATGTCCCGCCCGTACTGAGGGATGTCGAATTGAGGTCGCTCGATCTGGGGCTTCTTCAGGCGGGTGCAGGCGTAAAGGGTGAATTCGAAAACAGGCTGAAAGAGGTCATCAAGGAGGTCAAGGGTTCTCCGAAACCAATCATCCTCTTCATAGACGAAGCGCACACTCTCATCGGCGCAGGAGGTTCAGCAGGTGCTGGTGATGCCGCAAACCTTCTGAAGCCTGCGCTCGCAAGAGGCGAACTGAGGACAATCGCTGCGACAACCTGGGCTGAATATAAAAAATACTTTGAGAAGGATGCCGCGCTTACCCGGCGCTTTCAGGTAGTCAAGGTCGAGGAGCCTGACGAGGCCAAGGCCGTCACCATGATGCGCGGCATCGCGCCTTTCCTGGAGAAACACCACAAGGTCATGATAACCGATGAGGCGCTTAAAGACACGGTCAGCCTTACTCATCGCTATCTCTCGGGCAGGCAGCTGCCGGACAAGGCGGTGAGCGTGCTCGATACAGCTTGCGCTCGGGTGGCGATAGGCCTCACAACAAGTCCGGGGGCGGTCGAGGAGGCATCCCGCAGGATCACCCATATAGAATACGAAATGAAAATCCTTGAGAAGGAATCCCTTATGGGGTCCGACCACGGGGCAAGAATCGACGCCCTTAATAAGGAAAAGGATGAAACCGCCAAAAGGCTTGAAGCGCTTGATAAAAAATGGAAGGCCGAGCTGGAACTGGCGAACAGGATAATTGAAGTCATGGGCTCGATAAAGGAGCTTCATGAGGCTGACCCTAAAAGCAAGGATATCGCCAAGAAGCAGAAAGAACTCAAAGACCTTGAAAAGCAGCTCGCAAAAATACAGGCAGGCGATCCTCTCATTCAGGTGTCGGTGGACCCGCAGACGGTTTCAGAGGTCATTTCAGGCTGGACCGGCATACCCGTGGGCAAGATGATGACCGACGAGATCGATACTGTCCTCAAGATGCCGCAACTTCTGGGAGAAAGGATCATCGGGCAGGAGCATGCGCTTTCCGGCATAGCCCAGATGATTCAGACCGCGCATGCGGGGATAGAAGACCCTTCTAAACCGACTGCTGTATTCATGTTCGTGGGGCCGTCAGGGGTCGGAAAGACCGAGACGGCTTTAGCCCTTTCGGAACTTCTGTATGGCGGCGAAGATAACGTAATTACGATCAACATGAGCGAATACCAGGAGGCGCATACGGTATCTTCGCTCAAGGGTTCGCCTCCCGGCTATGTCGGCTATGGCGAGGGCGGTGTCCTGACCGAGGCAGTTCGAAGGAGGCCGTACAGTGTCGTCCTTCTCGACGAGGTCGAAAAGGCGCATCCTGATGTTATGGAGATGTTTTATCAGGTATTCGACAAGGGACAGATGGAAGACGGTGAAGGCCGCCTGATCGATTTTAAGAACACTGTTATCATCCTTACATCCAACATCGGAACCGACCTTATCATGAAGGCCTGCCTCGATGAAGAGACCAAGCCGGGGCCAGAAGCGCTTGCAGACATGATAAGACCCGACCTGCTCAAGCACTTCAAGCCCGCATTCCTGGGCCGCATGAAGATAGTGCCTTACTACCCTATAAATGACAAAATGATGAAAGCAATTGTCAGGCTCAAGCTCAACAAGGTGGCAAAGAGGCTTAAAGGCAACCGCAAGGTCGACTTTGTGTTTGGCGACGAGATAATAGATGCTATCGCGTCACGCTGCACCGAGGTGGACAGCGGGGCCAGAAACGCCGACCATATTCTGACCAATACCCTGCTGCCCGAAATATCGAAGGAGATACTGGCTCGCATGGCAACCGGAGAGCAGATAAAGCAGGTTAAAGTTGTCATTAAAGGAGAGGGCTTCGGGTTCGAGATAAAATAGCTGGTAAGCTGTTGAGCTGATAAGCTGGTAAGCAAATGAAAACCAGATTATAAGCTATTTAAGACACTTGCAGTCACAAAAAGTTGAGTTAAGTGCGATCACTCACTAAATCAAAATCCTCAAGGCTTACTTTTGAAGCCTTGAGGATTATTGCTTAAACCTGATGCAATTAATTGATGAACATTCAGTTAAAAAATATATCCCTTATGGGAATATATTTTCCATTTCCAACATGTCAGATTGGATAAATAATGACATAACTCCGCGGCAGTTTGCATGGCCTGAAAGTCATTAGTACATATTGTTTTCACTCAATAAATCCAGACTGTACATTCATCTCGCACTCACCGGAAAGTTTTGTATTCACTGTCGTTGCATATGGCATCTTATTTGCTAAATAAAAGGTAGCTTGAAGAGCTTTCAAGTGGCTTGTTGTATATTCCGCCCTGTCATACCGGGGCAAAGAAGCGAAAAAGGAGTAATGGATGAACCAGCACAAAAAAAGCGATAGGGGACATTATAATGTTGGGCGGGGGTTAATTGCCGTCTTTGGTCTTATTCTGACGGTCATATGCATACCTGTGATCGTCCGGGCTGCCCTGATTATGAACGTGAAACCGAATGCCGAGTTAGCAACGGGCAAAAAATCGGAACTGGTCGACTTTGCACATACTACAGATGTCCACATAATGGATGAGGGCAATCCCCTCAGGGCAGAAGAGCTGAAAGTGATCTTCGGCGACAATCCCCAGCTCTTTCCCGATCTCGGGTGGCTGCTTTTCAATCTTATCCCGCCGGCGCACCGCAATATAGGAAGCTACACCCCGCTGATCTGGCAGGCGATTATCAAATCCGTCAATGATGCAAATATGTCGGATCCGATGGACTTCCTGATATCAACAGGCGACCATACAGACACAAGCATTCAGGATGAGCTCGAATTATTCGTCTCCATAGCCGACGGAAAGGTCTTGCCTTCGTTCAGGGAGCATAAGAACCGCGCCGGGCTGGCAACAAAGATTCCTCAGGATGGAGAAGGTCTCATCATGCCCTGGTATGCGGTGGTCGGCAACCATGATAGCGAATATCAGGGGACCTTCAATACCCTTGGAGTTATCGGAATCCTTATCCAGGGGCTGGCCTATGCCCCGGAAAAGAATTATTATATCTCGAATCAGAACTACCTGGCAGATGTCATACGCATACAGTCAGGCCACGGGCTCAGCGAGCTTACGCCCGGCGGCTACTACAGCTTCGATCCTACACCCTATATACACTGTATCGTGCTGAATACGGCTGACTTCAACCCTGATGTGAACCTGCCGCTGGAGACGCTCGCTCAAGGCGTAATACATAAGGATCAGTTAGCCTGGATGCAGGCCGAAATCGAGAATAATTCAGACAAACTGTGCATTCTGTTCGCACACCATGGACCCAACTCTTTGTCCCCATTTGTAAAGGACAATAATAAAAATTACATCAGCACACAGAGGCTGAAGAACACCCTGATGTCTTATGAGAACGTGATCGCATTTGTGGACGGACACACGCATGTGAATAAAATCGTAGCGGAAACGGCCGGAAACGGCAAAGGATACTGGGACATTAATACATGCGGAGTCGCGGATTGGCCTCAGGAATGGCGACGGATCACGGTCAGGGACAACGGCGACGGCACAGGCGCCATCGTGTGTTCAATGCATACATACAGTCCGGAAATCCTGACCCGGGAGAAGTATCAGATGACGGATCCCGTTACTAAACAGCTTATGCCTGCGGTGTATGACATAGGGGTGCCTATCAGGACGGTTTCTGAGGAAGAGAATAACATTTCAGCTGCGGGCGGGGTGCAGGACCGGGATGTGGATCTGGCTTTTGCCATTCCCGCAAATGTGAAGGAGACCATCATAGCAAACTCCAATCCTGTGGAACCTGAAGGAAATGGTCAAAATTCATCCCAGGCCGGTACAGAAGATTCCGGTGGAAGCAGCAGCATGTGCTTCATCGCTGCAGCAGGAATCTGATTCAGGAACGACTGCAAGGGCCAGACCGGCATATCCGGGACTGGCCCCTGCTATGAAACTTCAAACTCTTAAGTATTATTCTCCGTCCCATCCGGCCAGTCTTGCGAAGAGCCACCATGCGGCATAGGCTTTGAGGT
>CAYNVT010000170.1:0-7078 GCA_964400685.1 uncultured Bacteriovoracaceae bacterium
GCAGATGGTGTACGCCGGGAATACCCACCGACCAATCTTGAAATCACCTTGCGGCAGACCTTCCATACTTGATGTGATTGAAAGAGAAATCTGTTTAGGCTCAGCTGCATCAGGTGTTTTGAATTCAATCGGGTATATCTCGTTAAAGCCTTGCCTGACTTTTAATGTAAAAGTATTGCCGGCGATCACATCTCCGGTTGCCTTGTCCATGACAGACCATGTGATTGTCTGTGGTGTATCCGGAACGTAAGAATCATTCATGATAACCAGATTCCGTTTTACTGACTTTGCAGCAGGCAGTACAACCGGGCCGAATGTTCCGTCTGCGTTGGATTTTGTTCTGGTATAATCATAATCGAAGACTGCAATAGGATGGCATGATTCTTTAATATTTTTTACCAGTTTATCTTTTTGTTCCTGAGTGTACAGCATGTGGTAATAAAGCTCTGTCGGGTGCTCTTTTCCCGACGGATCATAGAGGTGCCAGGCCCAGTTCATCTTATATGGCCGCATGTCGGAGAAACCCAATATTCTCATTGCGCGGATAGCCATACCCTGCATCGCCTTTGCCTGGTCCGGCGTTTGTTTTGTCCAGTCCCGGTGGCGTACAACCATTGTTTCACCAACTCCGCATGGCACAGCTTTGATGAGAAAAGGTCTGAAATTGCATATGGCATCATCATACCACTCAATGTCCGGATCGTCTGTAAAAAGCAGACCCGTAAGCGACGGATAGTGCCAGTTGACAGTTTCTGGTTTAAAACCGGAAAGCCTCAAAAGTCCTGAATCTCCATCCCAGTTGACCGGGCGCGGCTCAGTCCATATATTGTCAGGTCTTTTGATGGTATCAGCCTCTTTTGCAGGGTACTGCAGATTGTTTATCTGGCACAGCGTGAGATCGAGAATGTATAGAAACATCTCATTTTCCAGAGACCACATAACAATAGAAGGATGATTTCTGGTAGTCCTTACCCATGCGTCAATCCAGGTCGCGCTGTTTTTCAGATATTCGAAATTAAGCCAGGATAATGGCGGTATGATATCAATGCGCGCGTATACGGCGGATTCGGATATGACAAGGATTCCAAGTTCGTCGCATAGATCATAGATGGACTCTTCAGGTGGCGCCTGATGGAAACGGATTGTGTTGATATTCAGATCCTTTATTCTTCTAAGAGTATCCCGTGCAGTGTCAGCCGAGAAATATTTCAAAGCCCAGTACCTGGGACGCGATGCCTGATCATCTACATTTTCACCGATAAGGTTCATGCGCATGCCGTTTAACATAAAATTGCCGTTTTCTATCCAGACCTCTCTGAAACCGAAACGGTCTTCCCGTAAATCGAAAGGAATTCCCGTATCGTCAACAAGGAGGGTGCGAAGCGTATAAAGATATGGATTTGCAGGAGACCAGAATATTGGATCATCCCATTTTTCCACAACTACAGTTTTTATGCTCGAACGGGCAGGCACTTTAACTTCTTGGGCTTTTGTCTCTATTGAAGTGTTGTCGTCTCCGTTTACAGCCCTGCTGATGACCCACACGATCTTATCAACATCTAGTGTATTTGTGATCGTATGTTCGAGGATAAGCTCTTTCTGTCTGGTGGAAGTCACAATAAATGTATCATCAATATAAACCGATGACATGGTTTGAATAGCAACAGGTCTGTAAAGTCCTGTGATATCCGTATGGCTGTAATATCCTGAAGGCCAGGTTGGGTGAGTGCTGCTGCCTTTCATCAATGCGGAACCGTCGGTCAGTTCAACTCTTAATCTGTTTATTCCTCTTTTCGCAGCTCTAGAAACATCGAAAGAAGCCTTCATGTACGGACCCGTATGGGTTCCGCAATAAATATCGTTCAGATAAACATCAGCCTTATGATGAACAGATTCGAATTCAATCTTTGTCACTGCACACGGCTCGCGAATATCGATGTCACGCAGATATGTTCCTTTATGGATTTTTCTCTTCTCCCAGTTTACTCCTTCGATTATGTCAAGCTGGTAATCAGGCGTACCGTCAAGATAGCCCGGAAAGTTTTTGTATCCTTCCCACTTGGGATATGCCTCCCAGAATCCGGGTACGGTTACTTCACGAGGTTCATATCCTTCCGGGATGAATGTCCACGTACCGTTCAGGCTGCTTTTCGATCTCAGAACTTTGACGGGTTCCTGCCATTGGGGAGTAGTATCAGTTTCTGTCTCATTTAATCCGGAGGCAGATTTATACATTTCATCGGTGATTGAAGAGTCATTGCTGTTGCTGGAGCAGGATGCAAGGACGAGAACCGAAACTAATAAATACAAAGAAATTATATGGCGGACTCTTAATAAATTTACGTTCTTCATATCTGCATCCCCCTCATACTGTCATGGCATATGTAAAACTGATAGAAACTATAATAATATTTATTAAATTTTTGTCTACCTTACAGTTGCAAATTTGATTTAATCATTGCATATCCCTTTCAGGAGTTTCGCATGAAAGGTTTTCCAAAGTGGCTTGTAAAGACCAATTTTTTTCTGGCTGTGCCGATTGTAAATTTTGGCAAAAAAGCCGGAAGAATTCCTTTGATTGAAAAAGTTGTTAACTTGTTTTTTATAAAACCTTTCAACCAGGTAACAGCCGTTCCTATAAGGCATGTCGATATCAATGAAAGCATCGGGGCTCAAAGCTCGGCATTGCCACTTGGCATAATTGACAGGCTTGTTGAAACCGCCTCGCATGTAATGGTTCTTGATGAATGCGTATGCAGGTCATACTACAAGAGAGACCTTAATAATATCGGATGTATGATCCTGGGTAAGGCAGCCCTGGATATTCATCCTTCAAACGGCCGTATAGTCAGTGTAATCGAGGCAAAGACCCATATCAGAAAAGCAGCGGATGCCGGTCTTGTGGCAAATGTGGCCCATGTATGGATTGACCCTGTAGGTTTTGGTGTCGCAAGTTTTAAGAATATGCTTTTCATATGCTTCTGCGGACATGATTCATGCTTGTATACAGATGGCCTTGATAAAAGATGTTCGAACCTTGACAAGGCTTACAAGAGACTGGATGGTGTCTCTGTTTTAATTGATGAATCGCTATGCTCAGGTTGCGGAATATGCGTTGAAAAATGTTTTGTTTCAGCAATCCGGATTAAAAACGATAAAGCTGTCATAAGTGATGTATGCAAGGGCTGCGGAAGGTGCATCGATGAATGCCCCGAAAAAGCTATACATCTGAAAATGGAAGATTTTGACAGCGTTTTCAGTCAGCTTTTAAAACGGGTTTCAAATCTGGCAGATATAAAATAGGGTCCATTAAAGCTATTTCTATTCTGCGTTCTTAACCTTGTTGAAGATAACCGAGGATATCTCATTAAAGTTACGGGATACCATATATCTGCGAAGCTCAAAAAGATCGGCATTTGAGCTCAACGGCAATTCCATCTGACCCCAGACTATTGTGAATGCGTATTTATAGCCTGCTTCCTTTAGCATCTTCTTCGCAGAATCGCTTCTTACCCCGTTCGGATATATGAAGACGTAAATATCTCGGCTTAATTTTTCCTGGAGCATTTTCTTGGACTTGTAGATTTCATTCGTGAATGTCTTTTTGTCTGTATTAAAAAGCTTTTCATCTAAAGGAAGATGGTAATATCCATGAGACGCAATATCATAAGCTTCATCTGAGAGTTTTTTGAGTTCTTCCCAGTTTAATGCGTAATCTTTTTTGCCTATGAGATTGGGGTAGATGCCGAGCAGTGGTTTAATCCCCATCGGTTTGAATACCTTTTTATCAGCCTCGATAATGCTGCAGTTCCCGTCATCGATGGTGATCAGGATATTTTTCCGCCCCTTTACGAGGCCTCTTTCAATCTGTGAGAATGTAACAAACCGGAAGCCGTTTTTTTTAAGTTGGTCCAGCTGATTTCTGAGCTCACTGATGGATACATCAGTAGGTATTTTTTCTTTTCCGCGAAATGAATGGTAACATAGAACAAATACACTTCCGTGGTTTGTGTTTTGAGCTCCGTATAAAAAGGGGTCATTCAGCAATAAAAGAAAGAATACAGTTAAAATAAACAGAGGGATTTTGATTTTCATTACTGTGATTAATCATGGAATAGAAATCCATGCAACCGGGATTATGTTAATATTTTCATTGTGTTTTATGTTGCAGTACATGTCAAAAAACATGCTTGCAATATGAATCATGATTCATTAGTATTACCGCTTATTATTGGGGAGTGGGCATTAATGGATAATCCAAAAAAAGATAAATCGATTCTACAGATGGCCGACCTTGTAACAATGGGCATGGCCATGGTGCTATGCATTGTCATGGGGCTTATCGCAGGAATATACCTGGATAAATGGATGCAAACCGAGCCGATATTCACCCTGGTGTTTATATTCGGGGGAATCCTTGCCGGTTTCAGGATAATGTACAAGACTTATATGAAATTTTTCGTCCAGGAAAAATCCAGGGAATCTAAAAATGATTCAAACAATGGCTAAAGAACCATCAATAAACAGCGTTATATATCTTACCATAGCCGTATGGCTTGGGATGTGTCTGTTAAGCCTACCTATTGGCGGATGGGATTATGCACTGGGGATATTTGTAGGGGGCGCCGTGGTGTTTGTCAACTTCAACTGGATGCATTCCCAGGCAGTTGCCGCAGTTACCATGAGCAGGAAGAAAGCCAGTATATACATGGTAATCAAATATCTCTTAAGGCTTGCCGTGACGGCAGTTATAATATACGCATTGATGGTGTATACAGAAGTAAAAATACCGGCTCTGCTTATTGGTATATCAACAGTCATTATAAGCATTTTTGCTTATATGGGCTTCTCGATAATATTCAACAGAGGGGAGTAGTATTATGGAACATGGTTTTCTATGGCTTAATTTTATCACAGGTCCTTTAACCGAGTTTTTCAACCATCTCTTCAATACCGCTGATCCGTCGACTTCCAGCTTTTTCAGGGACAGCAATAATTATAATCAGGTTGTTTATATGTGGTTATACATGCTGTTTCTTGCCCTGATAGGATTTCTGGCGACAAGGGCTATCAAGATGATTCCGGGCGTCCTTCAGAATTTCATGGAAGTTGTCGTTGACGGACTGAGAGGCCTTCTAATGGACAATATGGGTCCACACGGAATGATATTCTTCCCGCTTATAGCTACAATTGCAGTTTTCATTTTCACAGCGAATATGGCGGGTATCATCCCGGGGTTTTTCTCTCCGACGGCGAATATGAATACGAATGCGGCAATGGCACTGACGGTATTTGTGCTTACGCATATTGTCGGTATACGTATACACGGCTTTAAATATCTGAAACAGTTCATGGGGCCGGTATGGTGGATGGCGCCGATTATGATACCTATAGAGCTTATCGGACATCTGGCGCGTCCTTTGTCCCTTACAATGCGTCTCTTCGGTAATATAGCTGGCGAGGACCTTGTCCTCGGCGTTCTTCTTCTGCTTGTACCTTATGTCGTACCGCTTCCATTTCTTGCTCTTATGATCTTTACATCAGTGTTGCAGGCATTTGTTTTCTCACTCCTTGCAATGATGTACATTAGCGGTGCTATGGAAGAAGCACATTAATTTAAAAATTTTAAAATTTGAAAAATATATCTGGGAGGAAAGGTTTATGAAGAAAGTTTTTCGTGTTGCAGGGTTGGTTGGGTTGTTTGTTTTGGCCGGGACATCAGTGGTTATGGCTGCAGGAGCAGCAAGCCCTGAAGCGATCAGCTTTCTCAGCTGGTGTGCAATGGCCGCAGGTATTGGAATGGGAATAGCTTCTTTGGGGACCGGTATTGGCCAAGGCTTTGGCGTACGCGGGGCATGCGAAGGCATATCAAGAAATCCTGAGGCATCAGGCAAGATCATCACAGCGCTTGTTCTCGGTCTGGCCATGATGGAATCACTGGCTATTTATGCCCTTGTCATCGAGCTTATCCTTCTCTATGCGAACCCGTTCCTTAAGTATGTGATTGCTGCATAAGAGTAGGAAAAGATTCAAAACTATAAGGCATACAGTCCTTACGGATTGCATGCCTTTTTTATTTCAATCATCCTTTGATTATCCCGACCGGCTTCAGTTTTGCGACCTTCTTGGCGACATCAGCACCGGCCATTGTATCCACAACTTTTGACACGTCCTTGTACGCTTGAGGCATTTCCTCGACAACAGTTGCGCGCGATGCTGCAATTATATGAATTCCTCTTATCCTCAAGCCATCTATTACAGACTTTTCTTTTGTGTTTCTTCTGGCTTCACTTCTGGACATCAGCCTGCCTGCTCCATGGCAGGCGCTGAAATAGGTATCTTCTGCTTTTTCTGATCCAACCAGTATATATGATTCTCTTCCCATATCACCCGGGACAAGAACCGGCTGTCCTGTATGGATAAATTTATCCGGAAGCCTCCTGTCTCCTTGCAGTAATGCCCTGGTTGCACCTTTTCGGTGTATGCACACCTCGATCTCCAGCCCTCCGGATATCACTTTTCCAATTTTGGCTATATTGTGGCAGCAGTCATATAGCAAATCCATTCCGAGTTTTTCAAAGCTTTTCGAGAAGATATTTTCGAAGCATTCCCTGATAAGGAAGGTGATGATTTCGCGGTTGGCAAAAGCGAAGTTTGCCGCAGATGCCATGGCTCCAAGATATCTTTTTGCCTCTTTTGAAGAAAGGGGTGCACACGCAAGTTGCCTGTCAGGAAGAAATATTCCTTCTCTTGCAGCTACGCCAATCATCTGGTGAATATAGTCGTCACAGACCTGATGGCCGAGCCCCCTTGAACCAGTATGAACCTGAACCACGATCTGTTTTTCAAAAAGGCCGAATGATCGGGCGATATCCCTGTCGAAAATCTCATCTACAATATCGATTTCAATAAAATGATTTCCGGAACCCAATGTCCCGAGTTCAGGAAGGCCCCGTTCAATGGCTTTTTTTGATACCGAATCAGGATTTGCGCCTTCTATGCAGCCGCAGTCTTCATGACATTCGATATCTTTTTCAGGGGCCAGACCCTTTCTGACTACCCAGGATGCGCCACGGAC
>CAYNVT010000171.1:0-7030 GCA_964400685.1 uncultured Bacteriovoracaceae bacterium
TGCTTTAAGTGCCGGTTTGAGCTTCTCGGGGTCGAATTCCGAAAGGGCCCTTGATATCCCGTGGCGGACAGCCCCTGCCTGGCCTGATATACCGCCGCCGGCAACTGTTGCATATGTATCGAACTGTCCGGAGGTCTGCGTAACATCATAAGCCTGCAGTGCAATCAGCTTTAATGATTCCCTGTCGAAATACTCATCAATTGCCCTGCCGTTGACTGTAAACAAGCCTTTTCCCGGCTTGATCCACACACGAGCTGCTGCATTCTTCCTTCTTCCCGTTGCATATATTTTCTGTATCTGTGCCATACGTTCCCCTCTTTACAGATTAATCGCCTTGGGCATTTGAGCCTCATGCGGATGGTTCGAACCTGTATAAACCTTCAGCTTCTTGAACATGGACTTGCCGAGGCTGTTCTTGGGAAGCATGCCTTTCACTGCATGCTTCAGGATTTCCTCGGGATTATTCGTCATAAGGTCTTTTGCCGAAGCCGCTTTGATTCCGCCCATATAACCGCTATGGCGATAATATACCTTCTGCTCGAGCTTGTTTCCGGTCAGCTTGACCTTATCTGCATTGATGACCACCACAAAATCACCGGTATCGACATGCGGCGTAAAAACCGGTTTGGTTTTTCCGCGAAGGATTGAGGCTATCTCAACCGCGACCTTGCCTACAACCTTATCGGCGGCATCAATGAGGACCCAGTTCCTTTCGGCCTCTTCCTTTTTTGCTATAAACGTCTTCATGTATACACTCCTTGGCCTGAATAGAGGCTCGGATATAACCGAAGCAAATTCCCGTGTCAAGAGCAGATACGCACTATTTTAAAGGATAATGTTCCAGCCTGAAAATAATCGCTTTTATTATTTCGATAAAGACGTATCCGGATCATATATAATTCTGTTATCAATTATATCTATCACAGAGTTTCCTTTGTCCTTGATATCAGCATATGGATCCGGTTTTGCCGCCTTCATTTCAGCAGCCACACCCGGCTTGAGCATCCATCCTTCGATCTTTATGCGTGCGAAACCGTCTTTCGTTTCGAGTATGGTTATCATGACATCTTTCTGCAGAGTTGCGATTTCCTTTTTATCACCCGGCAGATTGTAAACATTCGTCTTCTTTCCTACTACCAGGTTGTACGGTGGCTGTTGGGAAGATATTCCCTGTAAAGGCAACCATCCTCCTGTGCTTATTTGAAGGTATTTGTCTTTTTCTCCTGAAACCCACACCATCAATTCCTTTGCCAGAACGGTTGTCTTTGTACCGTTCGGTTTATCAAATATTGCCGTGTTGACACCAAGCTGAAGCATATAACCCGTTGGCTTATTTTCAGGAGCACTCTGCTGAGGATCCGCAGCATATCCGGCTGCTGCTAGAACCGAAAAGAATATTAATAATGATAGTATTTTCTTTATCATCTGATTCCTCCTGTCTTATCTGTATGACTTATCGGTACTTGGATATAGACCATTATATCAAAATCATCTATTGAACACTTACAAAAATATTATTTCAGTGAGGTCGTTCTCATGAGTGATGTTCTTGCAGTGATTGGAAATTCAAGAATCCTTCCGGTAGTAGCAATCAAATATGCGAAAAATGCCACCCCACTTGCGGATGCACTTATTGCAGGCGGGCTGCCTCTGGTCGAGGTCACGTTCAGGACCGATGCTGCAGCAGAGGCGATAAAAACGATTGCAGCAAGGGGCGACATACTTGTGGGAGCAGGGACAATCGTTACCGTGAATCAGGCGGAAAAGGCCATTGCCGCAGGGGCAAAATTCCTGGTCTCCCCCGGGTTTGATGCCGAAATCGTCAGATTCTGCCTTGAGAAGGGAATCCCCATAACGCCCGGGATATGCACGCCCAGCGAAGTGATGGCTGCCATGAAACTGGGGCTGACCACGCTTAAATTCTTCCCTGCTGAAGCCTATGGGGGTCTCAAAACACTCAAGGCCATCAGCGCCCCGCTCGCTTCGATCAAATTCATCCCGACCGGCGGCGTGAATACAAAAAATCTGGCCGAATATCTTGCATTTCGCAAAGTGCTCGCCTGCGGAGGCACCTGGCTTGCGACTTCCGAGATGATAGAACAGGGAAGGTTCGTTGAGATAACCGGTCTGTGCAAAGAGGCCGTTCAAATTGCGGCAACTGTTTAAGGAGACGGTATGCTTAAAATAAAATCCGCTGAGGAATGTACATTTGATCAGATATCCATGGGCGAGGTCATGCTCAGGCTTGACCCCGGCGAGGGCCGAATTCATACAGCACGGTCATTCAGGGCATGGGAAGGGGGCGGCGAATACAATGTCGCAAGAGGATTGAGGCGCTGCTTCGGAATGCGTACAGCTGTTATCACGGCATTTGCGGAAAACGCCGTGGGGCGCCTTGTTGAAGATTTCATCCTGCAGGGCGGGGTTGATACAAGGTTTATCAAGTGGGTGCCGTTTGACGGCGTTGGCCGCAATGTCAGGAACGGGCTTAATTTCACTGAGCGCGGTTTCGGTATAAGGGGCGCGCTTGGCGTCTCTGACAGGGGAAATTCTGCGGCCTCTCAAATGAAAAAGGGCGATATTGACTTTGAAGATATCTTCGGAAGACTGGGCGTACGATGGATGCATACCGGCGGCATCTTTGCAGCACTTTCGGACACGACGGCAGAAATCATCGAAGAGGCATTCGCAGTAGCTCGGGAGCACGGCACAATTATCTCATATGACCTCAACTACCGTCCGTCCCTGTGGAAATCCATCGGCGGAAAAGATGCTGCGCAAAAGGTAAACCGCCAGCTGGCGAAATATGTGGATGTAATGATAGGCAACGAGGAAGATTTCACGGCCTGCCTCGGTTTCAAGGTGGATGGAGTTGACGAAGGCCTTTCCGCTCTCGATGCATCAGGGTACAAGAAAATGATCAATAATGTCGTAAAGGAATTCCCGAATATCAAGGTTGTAGCGACTACACTCCGCACAGTTAAGTCGGCGACAATCAATGACTGGGGCGCCATATGCTGGGCAGACGGCAAATTCCATGAGGCGCAGCATAGAGAAAACCTCGAAATCATGGACCGTGTAGGCGGAGGCGACAGCTTTGCATCAGGCCTCATCTACGGCCTCATGGCCAAAGGTGATCCGGCATATGCAGTCGAATGCGGTGCAGCTCACGGCGCGCTGGCGATGACTACACCGGGCGACACATCAATGGCAACGCTTGCTGAAGTCGAGAAGCTTATGAAGGGGGGAGGAGCAAGGGTCGAAAGGTAGATAAATATAGTTGTGAGTCTTGAGTAGTGAGTGGTGAGTTTTTAATAAAACTGGAATGGAGGTATTATGGCAATTCCTGATTATCAGAAAATAATGCTGCCGCTTTTAAAGTATTCTTCTGATGGGATTGAACACAGTTTCAGAGAAGCAGTTGAAGAGATGGCAACCTTTTTTGGAATTACGTATGACGAAAGAAGTGAATTATTGCCAAGTGGGAAACAACCAATATTCGATAACCGGGTGGGTTGGGCTAAAACTTATCTTACAAAAGCAAATTTTTTGGAATTACCAAAGAGAGGTTATTTAAAAATCACTGAACGTGGTACAAATATTTTAAAGAAACCTCCTTTGGAAATAACATCAAAGTTCTTGGAACAATTTGAAGAATTTAAAAAATTTACCACTCAAAAAAAGGAACATCATACAGACACTAATCAAGTAACAATATTATCTAATAACGATTTAACACCTGATGATATTTTATCAAAAGCTTATAATGAACTTAAAGAAAGTATAGAAATTGAAGTACTGAAGCAGATTAAATCAGTAACACCGATGTTTTTCGAACAGCTTGTTATAGATTTACTGGTGAGCATGGGATATGGCGGGAACCGCCAAGATGCCGCACGAGCTGTTGGAAAATCTGGAGATGGTGGAATTGATGGAATTATTAATGAAGACCGCCTTGGCTTGGATGTAATCTATATTCAGGCTAAAAGATGGGATAACATAGTAGGACGCCCGGAAATTCAAAAATTTGCAGGAGCGCTCGAAGGCCAGCGGGCAAGAAAGGGAATATTCATAACCACTTCATCATTCACAAAAGAAGCTATTGATTTTGGCAAGAACATCCAGAAAAAAATTATACTTATTGATGGAAAAGGATTGTCAAAATTAATGGTCGAGCACAATGTCGGTGTTTCTGTTGTCGGAACATATGAAATAAAAAAAATCGATATGGATTATTTTGAAGGTATATGAAGTTTTATTGAAAGACCACTTCTTTAAATTTGTCTGTAATTTCCGTTGACACTTAGTTTGTTTTTCTGCAAATTGGTAAGACCAATTTAACCGGGGTATGGTGAGATCATGCATAAGGGTTACATAATAGGCGTAGTCCTTGCAATATTAAGTGGTGTCCTGAACCAGACAGGACAAATCTTGCAGAAAAAGGCCGTAAACAACCTGCCTGAGGAAATCAGGAAATCAAGATTCATGAGGACCCTGCTCAGGAACCCATTGTGGCTCACCGGATTGGTGATGTCGATGGGTGCGGGAACCGCCTGTTTCATGATCGCTCAGGACTATATCGGACCGGCCCTGGTGCCGGGGCTCATGGCTTCAGGTCTTATCGTGCTTGCTCTGGGCTCGGTCTGGATGAATGGAGAAAGTCTCGATTTCTTCGAGATTACAGGGATAGTTCTCATGATAATCGGCATCGCCCTTCTCGGCTTCAGCAGGCTTGAGATAAAGGGCGAAACTGTCATTGCGAGCCTTGAGACAACTGGGACTCTCATGCGTATAGCTGTTTTCAGCCTGAGCCTTGCCGCACTCTGGATAATCCTGCACCTGGCAGCATTAAAGTCCGGCGGCCGAAAGGGCATCGTCATGGCTGTCTCGAACGGTTTTCCGTTCTCCATATCGAATCTGTGGATAGCCCCGCTGGTGGCAGTAATATTCCTGGTACTAGCAGGCAAAGGCTCCATATCTCAGACAGTAATTTTTGTTATAGCAAGCATTATCCTTGTCGGAACAAACATTATCGGCATGTGGCAGACCCAGGAATGCTTCCGCTTCGGACAGGCCAGCAACATCATCCCGGTCCAGCAAGTCCCTGTTCAGATCGCACCCATTCTTGTATATTTCTATGTGTTTGCCCTTCAAGCACCCGATTCTGCATCGGTTGTGTGCATGCTCTCAGGCGTTGCACTCATTATAATCAGCGGATTCCTGCTTGGACGCAGGCAGGAAGAAGCGGCTGCCGAAAAAAATATCATCCAGGAAACAGGAGAATAAAAAATGGAAAAACTTATCATCACGGCAACAACGGCAAATTCATGGATTCATCCGGATGTTAAGAACTGGGCGGAAAACGACGATGACCTGATAAAAGATGCCATCGAATGCGCTGAGGCGGGTGCTTCTATTTTGCATGTACACCTTCCGAGAAGCTCACAGGCAACATACATCGTCAATAAGATACGCGCCAAAACCGATGCCATCATCCAGGCAGGCATGTCGAGTTTTCCCATCGAAGAGCGCCAGACCGATTTTGACTGCAAACCGGATATGATGTCCATCATACTCAACCATCATGCCGAGGAATTCACGGCTGTTACGGTAGACAAGCTTCACCCTTTGACCGAACTCGAGGCGTATGCTGTCAAATGCGCGGAGTATAACATCAAGCCGGAATGGGAAGTCTGGCATACAGGGTCCTACTGGAATCTCACCTGGCTCGTTAAGAAAAACCTTCTCAAGGCCCCGCATATCATAACGATGTTCTTCGGCTGGCCCGGAGGCACATGGTGCCCGCCCGAGGTCGAAAGCTATCAGTACCTGATGCGCTTCAAACCGGAAGACTGCCTGCACACGGTAAGCACAATGGGCGAAGAGCAGACCAAGATGGCGACGCTTGCAATATGCACGGGTGGCAACATCCGCATCGGCACCGAAGATAACCCCTTCATGGAAGATGGCAGACCGGCAAAAAATAACGCCGAACTCATCGAAAGGGCGGTATGGCTTTCAAGGAAAATGGGCAGACCGGTGGCCAATCCGTCGGAAGCCAGAAAGATAACGGGCACAGCAAAATGAAACTCGCAGGCAAGGTTGCAATAATTACCGGTGCAGCGGCAGGTATAGGCGAGGCTACAGCTGTTCTGTTCGCCAGCGAGGGTGCAAAAGTCGTCTTAAGCGACATCGTTCCCTGCAAGGGGGTTGAAACAATAAAAGCCACCGGCGGCGAGACAATGTACGTCAAATGCGACGTGTCCAGAGAGGATGATGCAAAGCGTCTTATCGACGAGACCATAGCCAGGTTCGGCCGGCTGGATATCCTGCATAACAACGCGGGCATTGTCGTCGCAGGCAGCATAGACACTTCCTCAATCGACGACTTCGACAGGACAATGGCAATCAATGTCCGCGGCACATGGCTCTGTTCGCTCTATGCAATACCACATCTGAAAAAAACAAAAGGCGTTATCATCAACTGCTCCTCATCGGTCGCCATAAAAGGCGTTACTAACCGCGCCGCATATTCTGCATCCAAAGGCGCAGTGCTTTCGCTCACAAAGGCTATGGCGATGGATCACATAGCAGAAGGCGTCAGGGTGAATGCAATCCTGCCCGGCACAACAGATACGCCTTCACTCGCAATACGCCTCGCACAGACAGGAAATACAGACGAGGCAAGAAAACAGATAACTGCCCGCCAGCCGATGGGCAGACTAGGCAAATCCGAAGAGATAGCGGAAGGCATACTCCTGCTCGCCACCAACGAATTCTGCACCGGCACATGCCTTTCCATCGATGGTGGAATGACGGTATAAGACAGCTGTTAAGCCAATAGCTGATGAGCTATTAAGTTAATATAAAACCGGTTTTGATTCTGCTCATGAGCTTATCAGCTTAATAGCTAAATGGGAGGTTTCTGATATGGTTTTGAAAGCTGGGATTATCGGGGCAGGCAATGCCGGTAACTGGCATGCTAACTCCATTAAGAAGATTCCTGAAATTGCAGAGGTTGCGGCTATTG
>CAYNVT010000172.1:0-7007 GCA_964400685.1 uncultured Bacteriovoracaceae bacterium
CATTGTCTTTTCTTTGCCGAGAGAGACATCCTCATAGAAATCCCTGAAAAGATTCAGCACCGCATCATGATAGCCCAGAGGGTGTCCTGCGGGAAGCGGGGCATAGGCTGCCGCGGCGGGGTTCATAAGCGCCGGATTTTCAACAAGGGTTTCGTTCGGTCTGTCCCTGCGGCCTATCCGGAGCCTGTTTGACTCCGCATGGTTCCAGGCGAGGGAATAACCTGAGGCGCTTACGAGAAATTCAGGCTCGGATTTTCTGCCGTGTACCGTCTGGCATGCAGTGAACGTTCCGGGCGCGCCGTTTTCCAGCCTGAACATGACGGCAGCATATTCTTCAAGCTCCACCCTTACTTCATCAAAATCCGAGGAAGAGGCTTTCTCAAAAGCGATCACCTGTTTTTTCGGCTTTTTTCTTATTGGGATGGTTGTTGAAAAATCTGCCATGACTTCGCTGACATTCATTCCTGTAACGAATTGGACAAGATCGAACCAGTGGCTGCCCAGGTCGCCCGCAATATTGGATTCGCCCGACTGAGATTTTTCGAGCCGCCATGTCCAGTCTTCCGGCTTTGAAAGCCAGTCCTGGAACCATGAACCGGCGACCATTCTGACAACGCCTGCATCGCCGCTTCTTATTCGCATGGCCGCCTCAAGAACGGCGGGGTAATACCTGTAGCAGAAATTTACTCCGGTAACGGTGTTTTTCCTGCGGGCAAGTTCAGCCAGCTCCTGGGCCTCATCAAGTTTCATGGCAAGGGGCTTTTCGCTCATGATGCTTTTCCCGTTGTTGATGGCCGCTTTGCTCATTTCGAAGTGCATGCTGTTCGGAGAACATATGTGGACAGCATCGACCGAGGGGTCGGTTACTGCCTCTTTCCAGCCGGTGTAGACCTTTTCAATCCCGTATTTTTCAGCTGTTCGACCGGCAAGCTCCATGTTCGCGTCACAGACCCCTGTAACTTTTACGCCGCCCAGACGCCGAAGCGCCTCGATATGAATGGGCCCGATATACCCGGTTCCTATTACTGCGGCCGTTATCATTTGGAATGGGCTCCCAAAGATATGATCATAACGACTCCTTAACTGCATTAATAAACTCGTTTGCGCTATTTTCAATATCCCTTTCCGTGGAATGGGGATTTATTCCGAATGCTGCGCCCAGGCCTCTGTCGACGACTCCCACCGAAAGGTTGATTGCCCGTTCGAGCAGGCCGTCCGTCTGCGGCAGCATGCCCTTTTCATATTCCTGGCGGCAGGGATAGCAGTCGCATTTATAAGGGCAGCCGTGTTCGGTGATCATTTTTTTGCCGAGCAGGTGCTCCATATTGCTGTATACATGCCATCCGCTTTTAGAAACAGTCGTTGTATTCAGCTTTTTAGCAACTGCCTCCGCTTTTATTTTGTCAGGCAGAAAAACGGTAAGAAGAGTGCAGCACTCGCCATCAGGGTCGTTGAGCCTTCTGAATTCGACACAGGGTGTCCCGGCGATGCGCTCTTTAAATGATTTCTTTATACTGTGGAGCCTTTCGATGATTGCATCCAGCTTTCTGACCTGTGCAATCAGGACTGCACCTGTAAGCTCGTTCATTCGGTAGTTCTGGCCGATGATGGAGCGGTTGCCGACCTCGACGCCCGAGCGGCTCGGAAAATGCCCCTGATCATGGTATCCGAACGCCCTGAAATAAAGCTCATCGTCGTTGGTTACGACCATACCGCCGTCTCCGGCATTGATTGTCTTGAATATATTGAAAGAGTATATTCCCATCCTTCCGATGGTTCCCGTGTGCGCTCCCTTGCAGGTGGCCCCGAATGACTGCGCTGCATCCTCCAGGATATGGACCCTGTATTTTCCGGCTATTGCTTCGAGTCTTTTCATGTTGCAGGGGTTGCCAAGCATATGCACGGCTATTATGGCTTTTGTCCGTGGTGTTATTTTTTTATCCACGTCTTCGGGATCGAGGGTGAGGCTCTCGTCAATTTCAGCGAGCACAGGTACAGCACGGGCTGCGATTACCGATGAGATCGAGGCGATGAACGTATATCCCGGGACGATCACCTCGTCTCCCGGGCCTATGCCAAGCGCCGACAATGAGGTAATAAGCGCAGCGGTTCCCGAGCTTACCGCAAGGGCATGACTGACGCCGAATTTTTGCTCGATCATTTCTTCAAGCGATTTTACCTTGCGTTTGAAGGCGGGATTATTTTCGTCCCCGTATCTGAAAAACCAGTGGCCGCTCAGAACATCCAAAACCTCGGCTTTTTCTTCCTCTCCTATCCATTCAAATCCCGGTCCCGGCATGGTGAATATCTCCTGTTAAATAAAATATTAACAGTAATTACCTTCATTAAAATATAATGTCAACGATATAAAACATATAAATCAAAATAATATAATATAAAATATACCGTTAAAGCCATAATTAAAATAATAAATAATATTTACTACTGGAATATTTTGTGTCATTACCTGAATTAATTATGAAATTGAATAATCAGGAAATGAAAGTTCTTAATGCAGTTTGTTCGCTGAGCGAGCCGACAAGGATTGCTGCAGCCGGATACTCGGGAATAAGCATCGTATCTGCGGCAGCTATTCTTGAAAAGCTTTGCAGGGAAGGCATTATAAAGACGTCAGGCTCAGTTAAGGGTCAGGGCGGAAGGCCGTCGGTTCTCTATTCATTGAACGAGGCAATCGGCCATACCGTCGGGATTTCTATAAACAGCGGGATTTCAAGGATAATTGCTACAGATATGTCAGGCGGTGTCATTGACCGGAAGGAATTCAATATGAAGCTTTCCGGGAATCCCTCTGAAAACGTCTCAGAGATAATCAGACAATCCACACGGGAATTGAAAAGTTTTCTTGATAAAAAATGGAGCAGGCAATCGAAATTGATGGCTCTTTGCGCCGTGCTCCCCGGTATGGTCGATTCGAGAAAGAGATTATGGCTTCATGGCCTGCAGGTATCCGGTATCGAGCATATTCCTTTCAGCAATATGCTTGAAGAGACGCTCGGCCTTCCGGTAATGGTCGAAGACAAGTCCAGATGCCTTGCCTATTTTGAGCAAATGAAACCAGGAAACAACAAAACAGGCGACTATGCCTTTCTATATCTTGGAGAAGGAATAGGAGCGGGTCTGACATTCGGCGGGGAGCTTTACTACGGTGCAAGGGGGCTTTCAGGTGAAATCGGCCATTTGATCGCAGAGCCGGACGGCTCAAGATGCGCCTGCGGGAACATTGGATGCCTGGAGACCGTTCTGTCGGGTCCCGCGATAATCGGAAAGTTTAAGAAAAGGCTTGCTGAGGGTGTCAAGTCCGGCCTTCAGCTTATCGATGCCGATGCCTTGGATCTTGGACATATCCTCGAAGCTGCAAGGAATAATGACCGTCTTGCCCTGATCACGCTTTTTGAAACCGGAAGATATGTGGGGGATGCATGCTCTACCATAATCCAGATGTTCAATCCCGAAAAGCTGACGGTCGGCGGACCGGTTGCCGTGCTTGGCGATTTTTTCATGGAAGCGGCGATGCAGAGGATAAACCAGCAGGTCATACCGGAAATGATTTACGGGATGAAGATAGAATATGCCGTACCGGGAGAATGGGATGAAACCCTGGGGGCCTGTTATATAGCAAAAGATTACGCCATAAAGAAAATAGGAACACTGCTTAACGCTCTGAGCTGACAATAATAGTTTGGTTCCCTTTCCCGGTTGCTTATCTTCTTCCGATTGGTTACGAATATCTCAGCTCTGTCGGGATATGAAGTTTCAACTCGGGGCAAGGCAGTAAAAAAGGGGGAAATGATTATGCAGATTCTTAAGACCATTGCTGAAATGAGGGAATATGTTTCAGAAATCAAAGCAACAGGCGGTAAGATAGGTTTCGTGCCGACCATGGGCTACCTGCACAAAGGCCATCTCGACCTTATGGTCAAGGCCAGGGAATATACGCCGCATGTTGTCGTCAGCATATTCGTCAACCCCACTCAGTTCGCGCCGAACGAAGACCTCGATAAATACCCGCGTGATTTCGAACGCGATGAGGAGCTGTGCAGGGAGACAGGCGTGGAGTGCATTTTCTATCCTACTCCTGCCGTGATGTATCCCGAAGGCTACTCGACCTATATAACGGTCGAAGGCCTGAGCAGCGGCCTGTGCGGGGTTTCAAGGCCCACGCATTTCAGGGGGGTGGCTACTGTTGTCGCCAAACTTTTCAATATCGTGGAGCCCGATTTCTCGGTGTTCGGCGAAAAGGACTATCAGCAGCTGGCCATTATAAAGCGCATGGTGAGGGATCTCAACATGAAAGTCGAGGTCATAGGCTACCCCACGGTCAGGGAAAAGGACGGCCTTGCCATGAGTTCGCGCAATGCATACCTGAGCCCGGAAGAAAGGGATATCGCACCAGTACTGAACCGTTCGCTCAAGCATGCGCTCAGCCTTTTCAGAAAGGGTGAAACTAATGCAAAAACAATAAAAGAAGAGGTCGCTGCAATGATAGATGCAGCACCCGGCTGCATCATAGATTATGTGGAGATAGTGGACGGGGTCTCGCTTGCTCCGGTTGAGAGGATTACAGATGATGCGGTCATGGCCATTGCCGTGAAGCTAGGAAAAACAAGGCTTATCGATAATATAAGCTTTACTTCCTGATAAGCTCAGAAAAGAATATAATTCCAGGTAATATACATAAAAGACTGTTCGCAGCAGGTTGCATTGAATAATAATTATTCTGGCTTGAAACCACAAGCTGGCCACAGGGGAAGAGGAGGACCTCCATGAAAAAGATCTATTGTATGATTACCGTTACAGTGATGCTGCTCTCAGGATGTATTCTCTCCGCCACGCCCAAACAGGGTACGGTGACTTTAGTCGAGGGATCTGACGTCGAGTTCCAAATCGAAGTATTCCCTGAACCGGATGAATATACCTGGTACATTGATGGTGTGCCCGTTGAAGGCGCAAATGATGAATCCTTTCTGTTCACTGCTGAAGGGGAAAACCTCGATGCGCAGATGCTCAGCGTCAAGGCGGGAAAAGACAGTGTCACCTGGGTCTTCAAACACTTTACTGATGTAGATCCGACTGTTCCTGATGTGGCGGCTGCCTTTGATAATCTTGATACCGAGGGTGATGAACTCGCCTTCTGGGACGGAGGCTTTCTTGCATGGCCCCGCTACACGACGGCAGCTTTGAACATCTTCGGCATGGAAAACCATTTTCAGGGCGTACAGCGATTGCGTCGAGGCTATTATCTGGCGCTGTCAGGAAGCGACAAGCTTACCCCTCCAGGTGAGGTAATGATTATCAAGCTGGGCTCGAGACCTGCCTCAGGACCATTCGGGTCAAACTGCAGCAGCACTGTTCTGCCGCCTCTCAACGACAAAATAGTCTGGTGCAGGAGTGAGATCGACACAACCCTCAACCACCCGGGAGGCATGTGTACAACGGGTGATATCCTGGTGGTTCCGGTCGAAGGCAAGACCGGCACCCAGGGCATTTCCAGGGTCCTCTTCTATGATGTTTCCGATCCCGAAAGCCCGGTTCTGTTGAATACTCTGATAGACCGCACGCAGGGGCCCCAGATGATGATGGCAGGCATGGTAGCCATGACAAAGCTGGATGACGGCAGATTTCTTCTGGCGGTGGCAAACTGCAACTACGTTCACTTCTACCATTCAAAGACTACCGATATTGCGGACGGATTCGATACGGACAATGTGCCGCTCTGGCACTCATCCATGCTGCAGGCCGTTGACGGGGTCACTAAATTCTTCTGCGGTTCTTCGATCAATTTCATCCGCCAGGATGACGGAAAGCTTTTCCTGATCTCGTTCAACAACCATACATGGGAATACAGCGCCATATTCCCCTATGATGATGAGCGCAACATGGCATACCTCTATACTGTCGATTTCCCTGATGACGATTACTCGCAGATACCGGCAATTACTGTCATTGCGGAAAAGGAGATGAACTGCAGTGATGCGGCAACACCAGAGGAATCCTTTACGCCGACCTGGCATTTCCCATCCCCCTGCGATTTCTCTGCGGCTGCGGGTGCTTATGTTTCCCCTGATGGAAGGCTCGCAATATACAGCGTGCCCTTTTACATGGAAGCCGATCTGATAAGGATGAAAGAGTTCTGGTCGCGATAAAAACTGCCCTGAGGGTCAGTCAGGGATGACAGATTCCTTTTCCGGCATGGTGATCCAAATGTAAAGTAGTCACGCCATGAAAATTCCTGGTGCAGCATGCTGGGGAAGAGCATGAATATTGAACTTAATCTAAAGGAACTGGATTCGATCTCACAGATCGAACCTGACAGATATGACCTCATTATACAATCTTGGGAACTTTGATCTTATGTTGATATGTTTAATAAAAGCAGACTTTCGATTTTCTCAAGATATTTGGACCTAAGGAGTCTTGACATCTCATGGCTTGAAGTGAGGCATTGAATAAATTTGTCAAGAATAAAGGCCAGGCACCTTTTTCTTTCAGTAGCAAAACACCCTCCTGGCCTTGACTGTATCTTTATACCTCCCGGGACTCTCAAGCGGATTTACGCCAAGCAGTTCCTTTACCCTGTCCGCCAGTTTAGAAATATCATAACCGGACAATCTCAATCTGAGGCTGTTATTCAAAGTCTCTTCAGATTCCTGCAATATCCTCTCAACGAATTCCCCGCCTCCGAGAATCCGTTCGTCGCCCTTTGATTTAAACCCTCTTGATTTTCCAGACAACAGGGCGTCCCATCCCCCTGCGCTTCTTATCAATCCGCCTCCGGTCAGATCGGGCCTTTTCCTTCCGATCCCAGATTCCACGAACTTATGGTACATCCTTCTCGCTGTCCCTGCCCTTTTATCAAACTGCATCAAAACATAATCGGCATCGATAAGCACAGGTCTTGACATCATCATTTCCGAATGTCCACAATATCTGTACGAACGCGAAGGGGACGCTGCTGCCCAATTAACTTAATCACCAGTAAATATTTT
>CAYNVT010000173.1:0-6719 GCA_964400685.1 uncultured Bacteriovoracaceae bacterium
GGGGCTATCACCCTGCAGGGTCCGCACCACGGGGCCCAGAAGTCAACCAGCGCAGGCGTATCGGAGTTGATCACCATTGCATCGAAGTCGTTGTCAGTCGCATGTTTCACAAGGCTTTCTGTTTCCATCCTCTTTTCTCCTTTTTAATCGATTTTACTTTTTTTAGTTTCTCGATATCCGATGTTCAATAAATAAGCCTTAATGATGACGGATGTAATTGATTTGAATCAACGAAGAATATTCTATTTATTTGGCATGGTTAATTAGCTATTGACCTTTTGTGCATATTTGCATAAGGTCAACCCCATGACGATTGAACAGGCTAAAATCAAATCGGAAATCTTAAAAGCCCTGGCGCATCCTGTAAGGCTCATACTTGTGGATGCACTCAGCAGGGGCGACATGTGCGTATGCGACCTGAATGAGCTGGTCAATGTCGACCAGTCCGGCGTATCCCGCCATCTTTCCATACTGAAAAATGCGGGTATCGTCAGTGAGCGCAGAGACGGAATGAGAGTAATCCACCACCTGGAAACGCCATGCATTCTTAACGCAGTCGGCTGTGCGGAAAATGTGCTTTCCGAAACGCATATACGGAAGGCCGGATTATTAAGAGAGGATATTAATAATGAATAAAGAGGCAAAGTTTTTAATATGGTTGATAGCAGCCTTTGCAGTAATTTTCTTTCTGCCGGTTGATTCGCTCAGATTTCAGGGTGCTGTGATCGAAGCCTTCAGGCTTTTAAAGTGGTATGCAAGGGAGCATGTGCTCTTATGCCTGGTCCCCGCCTTTTTCATAGCAGGGGCAATAGGGGTGTTCATTTCGCAGGCATCAGTCATGAAATACTTCGGGCCTACCGCAAAGAAATGGCTGTCATACTCGGTTGCATCAGTATCGGGAACCGTACTTGCAGTCTGTTCATGCACGGTGCTCCCACTTTTCGGCGGCATTTACATGCGCGGCGCAGGGCTTGGACCGGCAATTGCTTTTTTATATTCAGGGCCTGCTATAAATGTCCTGGCCATCGTGCTTACCGCAAGGGTTATCGGCTGGGAAATGGGACTGGCCAGGGCTGTCGGCGCTGTTTTATTCAGTGTTGTCATTGGACTTTTAATGCACTTTATTTTCATCAGAGAAGAGCGGGCTAAAGTTAAGATGGCAGGTGAAGTCTATTACGGCGATGATATAGAAAATGAGAGGCCTCTATGGCAGACCGTGCTGTTCTTCTTTTCCATGATCGGCATCCTGGTCTTTTCAAACTGGGGAAGACCAGTTGAAACAACAGGAATATGGCATGCGATCTTCTCGGCAAAATGGATTGTAACATCATTGTTCGGTGTTCTTTTTGCGTTTACCTTATGCCGTTTCTTCAAAGTCAAACTTCTCTATCTTGGAATCGGTGCTGCAGCAACCGCTGCCATAGCGCTTATTATACCCGGCATGCCTTCCGCGGCAGTTACAGTTGGAGTTGTGGCGCTGTCCATAATTACATTCTATTCAGGTTCTGAAATGGCAGACTGGAGAGAACAGACCTGGGGTTTTGCAAAACAGATCACCCCATTGCTTTTAGGCGGAGTTCTCGTTGCCGGATTTCTTCTCGGCAGTCCCGAAAGCAAGGATGCAGGCATAATCCCCAGCATCTGGATTCAGGCGTTTGTCGGCAATACGCCTGATGCGTTCATGACGCTGACAGGAATGTCCGGCGCAGCCCCGGCCTGGCTTAATCTCATATGGCCGGTCTGGACAAATTTCTTTGCTTCTATTTCAGGTGCGCTCATGTATTTTGCTACGCTTACCGAAGTGCCCATCGTCAGAGGCCTTCTCGACAGCGGTATGGGACAGGGACCGGCATTGGCGCTTCTGCTTGCTGGCCCTGCGCTTTCACTGCCCAGCATGCTTGTTATAAACAGCGTGATTGGCCCTAAAAAGACGTTTGCATATGTAACACTGACCGTTGTTATGTCGACAATCACAGGGATGATTTACGGAATAATAGTATCATAAAGAAAAATATTCAGGAGGAAACCCATGAAAAAAATACAGATTCTCGGAACCGGCTGCCCGAAATGCAACATGCTGAAGGCCAATGCCGAAACAGCTGTCAAAGAACTAGGCATTGATGTTGAGATCGAAAAGATTTCAGACATTAAAGAGATCATGAACTTCGGAGTCATGAGCACGCCCGCCATAGCAATTGACGGCAAGGTCATAAGCGCTGGGAAGGTTCTAAAGCCTGAAGACATAAAAAAACACCTTGGTTGAATAATTTTAAACACCGTTATTGAGAGGCATAAAAATAGAAATATTAAATAACAAGGAGAATTTATATGAGTGAAAAGCCATCATGTTCATGTTGTGGAGCGCCAACACTAATCTTCCCATGTTCAGGCGGGTCTGATGTCGGAGAGGTTTGCGATAGAGCCGCCAGAAAACTTACAGTTGACAGAGCCGGAAAAATGTACTGCCTTGCTGGCATTGGCGGCCGGGTAAGCGGCATAATGGCAACTACTGAATCTGCCGATTCCATACTTGCCATTGACGGCTGTCCGCTTGACTGTGCAAAGAAGACGCTTGAAGAGGCAGGCTTTGAAAACTTCAAACACATCAGACTCAATGAACTGGGTCTGAATAAAACCGAATCTCCTGCTACTGTTGAAAACATTGCAAAAGTTGTTGAAACGGCAAAAACGATGCTCAATTCATGCTGTTCATAAGGGAGATAATTGATGAAAAAATACTTATTGTTGCTTGCTGTTTTTGTTTTTGTATTATGCCCTGTCCTGGCTAATGCTGCTGCTAAAACCAATACAAAATACATCGTGTATTATTTCCGCACCACAGGCCGCTGTTATTCGTGTGTTCAGATGGAAAAAATGACAAAACAGACTATCGAGCAGGATTTTGCAAAAGAAGTCAAAAGCGGGCTTGTCGAATTCCGCTCGGTCGATGTAGAGATGCCTGAAAATAAGCATTATATAAAGGATTACAGCCTTTACACAAAATCTGTTATTATCTCCGAAGTGAAGAACGGCAAGGAAGTCCGCTGGAAAAACCTTGACCAGATATGGCGCAAGCTTGGCAGGGAATATGAATTCAGGCTCTATATATCTCAAGAAGTCAGAAATTTTATGCAGGGAGGTAAATAGATGACGCTGCTGGACATCTGGGCAGCTCTCTGGCTGGGTATTCTCACATCTATCAGCCCCTGCCCTCTTGCAACCAACATTGCGGCGATTTCGTATATCGGCAAGGACATGACTTCTCACATGAAGGTGTTCATCTCCGGCATCGCCTACACTGCCGGAAGGGTTTTCGCCTATGTAGCTGTCGGCGTCATGTTGAGCGCCGGACTTTCATCCGTTCCGGATGTCGCAAATTTTCTGCAAAAATACATGAATGCCATACTGGGCCCTATGCTTTTTGTAACAGGCATATTCCTGTTCGGGTTCATCAATATAAGCCTGCCCGGGATCAATGCCGACAGGTTTAAAAACCTTGCAGGAAAAGGCATGGTTACAGGTCCTTTTCTTCTGGGCGTCATCTTTTCTCTCGCCTTCTGTCCGGTATCGGCTGCGCTGTTTTTCGGAAGCCTCATACCTCTTGCACTTTCAGTAGAGTCACCGGTCATTTTTCCGTCATTATACGGATTCGGAACCGGACTGCCGGTGATTTTCTTTGCCTTTCTGATCGCCTTCGGCATGCACTCGCTCGGCAGCTTCTTCAAGGGTATTACCCGATTTGAAAAATGGGCGAGATACGCTACCGGGGTCATCTTTCTGTTTGTAGGCGGCTATTATGCACTAGCTTATACATTCAAAATAATCTGATCAGGGAGAATAAATGAAGAAAATAGAAATAATCGGCCCTGGATGTCCTTTCTGCAAGACTCTGTATAAAAGGGTTGAAGAGGTTGTTAATGAAACAGGTTTAGATGCGCAAATCGAACATATCAAAGATTTCAGTACATTCATCAGATATTTTCCAAGAACACCGGTTTTAATAGTGGACGGTCAGGTTCTTCACAAAGGCAAGCTTCTTCCTGACAAGAAAAAACTTAGAACCATTCTGGTCTGTGGATAATGAAGGAAAATATTAGTAATTTTTTTACAAGCCTTATTTTAAAAGGTGTGATTCAGGCCCTTATAATCGGCATTGTTTCATCTGCCCTGGCCTTTGCGGTAAACGCGGCAAGAACAGACGGCCTGCCCTTGATAAACAGGATTGAGACGAAACTTCCACCAGCCATTGACGGCTCTTCAACAAGCACTCCCTCTGTTATTTCAGTCAAGGACGCGTTCATGTTTTTTAATAAAAAGAATGCTGTTTTTCTCGATGCAAGGGATGGGCATGAATATGAAAAATACCATGTCCCGGGCGCAATTCATATTGAGCCTGGCAAAACCGGGGGTAAGGTGGATAAGATAAAGGCCATCGAAACAGAGCTTTTTATCGCCTACTGTTATGGCCCGGGCTGCCCGCTTGCAGAAGAGCTTGCAGCAGAACTGAAAACAAAAGGCATTATGAATATCACCGTCATGCCCGAAGGCTGGGACGGGTGGTACAGTGCAGGCTATCCTGAAGAAGGGAGTCTGAAATGAAATACCTCGATTACGCATACATCGTGGCAAGACTGTTTATCGGCGGCATGTTCGTTTATACAGGAATTATCCATATAATGGACCCACAGGGATTTGCCCGTGCAATAACGAACTATCAGCTGCTGCCATTCTTCTCGATTAACATATTCGCCATTATCCTTCCCTGGACAGAACTTCTTGCAGGCATCGCCATTTTGATAAACAGGTTTGAAAAAGGCGGGGCGCTGATCACTACATTAATGCTGGCGACATTTACCATTGCCCTTGCAATAAGCCTTTATAAAGGGCTCGATATCTCATGCGGATGTTTTTCGACCGACCCTGACGCAGAAAAGATTTCATGGCTTTATATGGTAAGGGACATTGCACTCCTTGTGATATCTGCAGGAGTATTCATTTACCCCGCATTGAAGGAAAACAAGACGACAGGGATAAAATGAGAATATATTATGCAGTCGATAAAAGCTGTTGCTTATTGTTAGACGTTTAGCTAATTACACAATCTTATGTATATGAAAAAAACAATCGAGATAACCAAGGCGCTTGCGGACAGGAACAGGCTCAGAATCATTATCATGCTTTCATGGTATGAAGAACTCTGTGTTTGCCAGATAGCTGATGTCCTTAAAATAACGATGCCGTCGGTTTCAAGGCATATGTCAAAACTTGCAGTGGCGCGGCTCATCGAAAGTCGAAAAGACGGCAGGTGGATTTATTACAGACTATCAGAAGAATTTCCTTTTGAACTTCTGGACTGGCTCGAAGATAATCTGTCAGACTCAAGAGAAATTCAGAACGACCGCTGCATTCTTGAAAAAGTGCTCTCTGAAAAGTCCATGGATTTCTGCAAAAACAATTCGAATAGCAGGAGAAAATGTAATGAGTGAACACATTTCAAAGAGGCTTTCGTTTCTCGACCGTTATCTGACCATATGGATTTTTGCAGCAATGGCCCTTGGCGTGGGTATCGGTTATGTCAACCCTGGGGTTTCCGATTTCTGGAACCGGTTCAATGTAGGCACAACCAACCTGCCGCTGGCAATCGGTCTTATCCTGATGATGTATCCGCCGCTGGCAAAGGTGCGCTATGAAGAGATGGGGCCGGTATTTAAAAATTTCAAGGTGCTTGGCTTATCGCTTGTTCAGAACTGGATAATCGGGCCTGTACTTATGTTCGCCCTGGCTGTCATCTTCCTTCATGACAAGCCGGAATATATGGTCGGGCTTATAATGATAGGCCTTGCCCGCTGCATCGCCATGGTAATCGTCTGGAACGACCTGGCAAAAGGAGACTGTGAATACTGCGCCGGGCTGGTGGCGTTCAATTCCATATTCCAGGTTCTTTTCTTTTCTGTTTACGCTTATATCTTTATAACGGTTCTGCCGACATGGTTCGGTTTGAAAGGCGTTACCGTAAACATAACAATTTCTCAGATAGCAAAAAGCGTTTTCATCTATCTCGGCATACCGTTCATTGCAGGCGTCATAACCCGGTTCACCCTGATATATATGAAAGACAAGAAATGGTACCATGAAAAGTTCATCCCTAAGATTTCTCCCATAACGCTGGTTGCGCTTTTATTCACCATCGTTGTGATGTTCTCATACAAGGGACAGTATATCATCAGCCTTCCGCTCGATGTTGTGCGCATTGCAATCCCGCTGCTGATATATTTCGTGCTCATGTTCTTCATTTCCTTCTTCATGAGTAAAAAGGTTCACGCCACATACGGCCAGGCGACGACGCTCAGTTTCACCGCAGCGTCAAATAATTTCGAGCTTGCAATAGCGGTCGCCATTGCCACATTCGGCATCAGCCACGGCGCCGCCTTTGCCGCTGTTATCGGGCCTCTTGTCGAGGTGCCGGTCATGATAGGCCTTGTGGTTGTTGCACTGAGGCTGGGTAAAAAAAATTTTCCAGGGTCAATAAACAGTTGTTCAGGCTAAGTTCTTCAAGACGTGTTTTGACTCTGTCTTACAGGTTTCCTTCCGGCAGGGATTCTGGCTGTGGCCGTCTTTTCAATATGATCTTTTAATAAAATATTTTTATCCTTTTTTTATGCCATCTTTTCTTTGACTTCTACTATCATATTATGCTAGCCAACCCCCATTATGGATAA
>CAYNVT010000174.1:0-6711 GCA_964400685.1 uncultured Bacteriovoracaceae bacterium
TCCGGATTTTGAAACCGGCGCACATGAAATGCGCATCCTTAAAGCCATTGTCGAATCAGTAAAATCCCGCACATGGATAAAAGTGCAAACCGCTGGGAAAAGCACAGGATTAAAAAGATAAGGAGTCTGAAATGTCTTATATTACCACAGTGCTTGGCGACATCAGGCCCGAAGAACTGGGCTTTACATCCATGCACGAACACACTGTATGCGACATGACCATGTTCCGCCGCAGATACGAGGCCTTTCTACCTCCCGATCTGCCCGTTTCATACGAAGACCCGATCAGCTTATCGAACCTGTATGTACTCAAACACGCGATCATCCTTTCAAAAGACGTGTTAGATTTGAACGACGAGGCGCTTTTCACGGAAGAGGCCAGAGACTTCGCGGAATCGGGCGGCAGGGCGATAGTCGATATGAGCGTCACCGGACTGCGCACCGATATCGAGGCCGTCAGGCGCATTTCCCAAAATTCGGGGCTGCACATCGTTGCTTCAACAGGTTTTTATGCTGAAGACTCCTGGCCCGAAAGATTCAGAAATTACTCAGCTGATGATTTCAAGACTTTCATCAGAAATGAAATCGAAAACGGAATCGACGGAACAAACATAAAGGCCGGACACATAAAAGCCGCGATAACTGACAACACGGCGTTTTCAGTCACGCCCTTCAGCGATCTCCAGAAGGCAATGCTCAAGGGTGCGGTGATTGCGTCCAATCAAACGGGCGTTTCCATCAGCGTGCATCCGCCGCTTGATTTCAAGGAGCGCGTGATTGAAGTTGCAGACTTCATGATCGGCAGCGGCGCAGATCCGGAAAGGACAGTCATTTCGCATCAGGAAATCTTTTTCGTACCACAGAACCTGATCACCCTGGTCACCGACCCCTCCTCATGGCGGCTCGATCTGAGCCTTGCCAGACACCTGCTGGACAAGGGGTTCAACATATCGATCGATTCGTTCGGCCACTGCTATGACACCGAACCCATAGGGGAGATCATCACCAACGACTGGCAGAGGCTTGCGGGACTTATTGCACTCGTCAAAGAAGGCTATTCGAATCAGATAGTACTGGGCACCGACGTTTATCTCAAGCTTATGACCAGGCGGCGCGGAGGTGAAGGGTACTGCAGACTCACCGGATACGTCGTCCCTGTGCTCAGGGAGGCGGGGGTGAACGAAGCGGATATTAGAAAACTTACGACAGATAATCCGGCAAGAATACTTGCCGTAAAACAATGAGCACACCTGTTATTGTCTTTCCTGAAGGCTTTTTATGGGGCAGCGCGATTTCAGCCTTTCAGACCGAGGGCGGCCATATCAAGAACGACTGGAGTAAAGTCTCAGGCCCGGCAAAGGTCAAGGACGGCAGCTGTGCGGCAGATGCAGTCGATTTCTGGAAACATTACAACGAATACATCGAGCTTATGCGCCGTATGAACCACAAAATATTCAGGATGAGCATCGAATGGGCGCGCATTGAACCGGAAGAGGGTCTTTACGATGAAATTGCGGTAAGGCATTACAGAAAGATCATATCTTCGGTCATTGCAGCGGGGATAAAACCCGTCATCGACATACACCACCACTCGAATCCGCTGTGGCTGTGCAGAAAAGGAAGCTGGCTTAACGGCGGCGTTGTAGATGATTTCAGGAGGCATACGAAAAAAGTTATCGAATCCTTCGGAGACCTGACCGATACATGGCTTACAATAAACGAGCCTGTAATCTATGCAGCCGAGGCCTATATGCTGGGGCTGTTCCCGCCGCAGGATTTCAGCATTGTCAATATGTTCAGATGCACAGGCAATATGGCAAAAGCCCATGTCGCGGCCTATGAAACAATCCACGAGACATTCTCCAGTAAGGGATGGGGGGTCCCCCGCGTCGGGTTCGCTCATCATGTCAGGCCCGTGAGGCCTCATAACCCGAAAAATCCGCTTGATGCTTTTTCTGCGTGGCTTCGTGATCGCGTAATAAACCTGGATTTCCTGAACAGGATAAACAAACTTTCAAGGACCATGGATATTTTCTGTCTTAATTACTATTCATCCGACAGGATGAAATTCTTCAACAATACGGTCCCCGACGGCAGGTTTGCAAAGAACAAGCTCGGATGGGACATTGATCCCGAAGGCTTTTATGAAGTTCTGAAAAGATTCTGGGAGATGTACCGCCTTCCGGTTCTGGTTACGGAAAACGGGATATGCGATGAAAACGACGAACTAAGACCCGGCTTTATTCTGGAGCATGTATATCAGATGCACAGGGCGATAAAAGACGGCGTCAGAATTGAAGGCTACTGCCACTGGAGCACGATGGACAATTTCGAATATACCGAAGGGCTTGACGCAAGATTCGGCCTGATACACGTCGATCACTCGTGCGCGGAAAAAACAAGGACCATCAAGCCGAGCGGCGTGCTTTTCGGTGAAATTGCGGCCGTGAACGGAATAACACAGGACATGATCAAAAAATATAAACCCGGCTGGAAACCTTACGGAGTAATGAATGAACACTGAAAAAACATTCAAAAAGGGCGAGCTGTACTCTGTTATCCTGATCGCACTCATAGGATTTTTCCTTTTCGCAGACCAGAACCTAATGGCCCCTAACCTTACTCAGATTGCAAACGATTTCGGCTTTTCTCCGAACGAGCGCGATGTAAAGCTTGGCGGCAGCATCTCTTTCGTGTTCTGGGTGATAGGAGGACTTGTAACGCTTGTAATAGGATACCTGACCGACCTCATCTCAAGGAAGAAGCTTTTCATACTTACAATCATCCTGGGAGAAATCCCCTGCATAATGACCGGATTCGCACAGACCTATACCCAGCTTTTCTGGCTGAGGGCGCTTACCGGCATAGCCATCGGCGGCGCGCTACCACTTACATATTCACTTATAGGAGACTACTTTTCGCACGGAAGCAGGGCCTCCGCTGCAGGATGGATATCTCTGGCGCAAGGCCTTGGCATAGCCGCGGGCCAGCTCCTTGCCGGAATGATCGGGCCAACGCACGGATGGAGGCTGCCCTTTATCATCGTAGGCCTGCCTAATTTCCTGTTCATATTGATATTCTGGCTCACGGTGAATGAACCTGCTCGCGGAAAGACTGAAGACAGCCTCAAGGAGCTTATCGAGAGCGGCAAGGCTTACACTTCCAAGATCAACTGGACCGTCTACAAGGACATGTTCAGGATAAAGACGAACCTGCTTATATTCCTTGAAGGCATCCCGGGCACTATCCCCTGGGGCGTGTTTTTTATCTATCTGAACGATTTCTATTCTCAGGAAAAGGGCTTCAGCGTCGCGGCGGCCACTCTAATCGTCATGGTGGTTGGAGCCGGCGCAATCCTGGGCGGATTTGCGGGAGGCCTTATCGGAAACAGGGTCTACAAAAAGAATCCCAAATACCTGCCGATGCTTTGCGGAGCGACCACAATAGCGGGGGTGATTCCGATGGCCCTGCTGCTCAATTATCCGTCGCAGACGGGCGTCCATAACCCAGCGTATATTATCCCGGTCGTGGTCGGATTCATAACGGGATTCATCGTAGCGATTACAGGCCCCAACACCAAGGCCATCGTGCTGAACGTCAATTCTCCTGAAACCAGGGGATCGATTTTCTCGCTGTTCAACCTGACTGACGATCTCGGCAAAGGCTTCGGCCCGGTTATCATAAGCATGCTTATCGTTGCGTTCGGAAGGGTGTGGGCCTTCAATATAGCCAATTGTTTCTGGCTTATTTGCGGCGTGATCCTCCTGTTTATAACACTTACTTTTCCAAAGGACGAGGCCGCTCTGAACGAACTTCTTAAAAACCGTGCGAAAATGATGGAAAAACAATAGAATGCTTTTAAGAATCTGTCAGGTGACATTTCTCCCTGTTTAAACCTGCATCATGTTGCCCTCCTGCCAGATAATTCTGGTAACCGATTTTCAATCATGATAATTTTATAGCAGATATCAATGCCATGGCTCTACCGGTACAGGAGGCGTCCATGAAAGAAGACCTTTTGACTAGGCGAAGCTTTATCAAAAAGAGTGCGGTCACTGCGGCTTTAGTTGCGGGCGGAGGCCTCTGGGCCTGCGGAAACAAAGCGGGAGATGCAGAACACGGTGCCGTATTCGACAGGGACGTGTTCTCATCTTCAGGAAGGGCACATGTCACGCCCGGGCAGGTAATCGGGAAGCTTCCCGGATATACGGGCAGGCGGCCCAACATCGTCACCATATTATGCGACGACCTGGGATGGGGCGACACGGGCTGTTACGGTAACGAGGTCATCAAGACACCGAATATCGACAGCCTCGCAAAAGAGGGGGTGCGCTTCACGGACTTCTACTCGTCATGCTCTGTATGCACACCTTCGCGCTGCGGCCTCCTGACAGGCCGGTACGCGGTCCGTTCGGGCCTCATTTTCGTGATGCCGGCCTCGAACGAGTCATTCATGCAGAATACAATAAGAAGACTCGGCCGCTGGTTCGGCAGCCTGGGCGCAGTGGACGTTCAGGAAGACTGCTGGACCAAAGGCCTGCCGGAAGACGAGATCACCATAGCCTCTGCGCTCAAAGTAGCCGGCTACCGCACAGGAATGGTGGGCAAGTGGCATCTGGGCGATTTCAGTGTGAACCCTCAGTATAACCCTGGGCGCTTCGGCTTTGACAGCTTCTTCGGCGTGCCTCACAGCAATGACATGCCACCCTGCGCCCTCTATCGCGATGAAACAATGCTGGAACCGGACATCATCAAACAGGATCAGGCGCGCCTTACGGGCATGTACACGAAAGAGGCGATAGACTTTATCGATAAGTCAAAAGACGGGCCTTTCTTCCTGTATCTTGCGCACACCTTCCCTCACCAGCCTCTGTTCGCATCGGAAAAGTTCAAAGACAAATCAAAGGTGGGTATATTCGGCGATGCCGTCGAGGAAATTGACTGGAGCGTGGGAGAGATAATGAAGTGCCTTGAGCGAAACGGCATATCGGATAACACTATCATCATGTTCACCAGTGACAACGGCCCCTGGTACAACGGAAGTCCCGGCGATTTCCGCGGAAGAAAAGGCCAGAGCTACGAAGGCGGCTACCGTGTGCCCTTTATCGTCAAATGGCCGGGCATCACAAAAGCCGGAACGGTCTGCACCGAACCTGCCATGAATATCGACCTGTTCCCGACCCTAACCTCGGCCGCCGGTCTTACACTGCCTTCAGACCGCATCATCGACGGTAAAAATCTCGAGGGGCTAATTTCCGGAAAAGAAGCCGGATCTCCGCACGATATGCTCTACTTCTATCACTATGAAGAGCTTGAAGGCATCAGGAAAGAAAACTGGAAATACTTCCGCAACATCAACCACTATATCTGGCCGCAGCCCGTGGATAAACCGACCACATTCATGGGAAGCGTCGCCAAAAAGGGGCACTTCGCAGACTGGCCGAACCTTTACAACCTTAATGTCGATGAGGGCGAGTGCTACAATCAGGCTGCCCGGTACCCTGATGTATGCCGTCGGATGGAGTCTGAAATCGTGAAATGGGAAAAAGAAGTAGCAGCCAACCCGCGCGGGTGGCTTAAAAAATAGATGCCCGTCCATACGGGTAAAAGTATAATGAAAAATAAAACCTATTTATGGGAGGTACAATGGATCTTATAAAAATCATGCCATGCCTTGATATGAAAAACGGCAGAGTAGTAAAGGGTGTTCATTTCATCGACATCAAAGATGCCGGAGACCCTATCGAGCATGCAAAATTCTATCAGGCCGAAGGCGCCGATGAGCTTGCCATGCTTGACATCGCTGCAACTCTGGAAAACCGCAAGACGAGGCTGGAATGGGTGAAAAACGTTTCGTCAGTTATTTCGATACCTCTTACGGTCGGCGGAGGGATAGGCTCGCTTGAGGATATTGAAATGGTTCTTGGTGCAGGGGCAAGCAAAGTCTCCATGAATTCCGCTGCTGTTAAAAATCCTGACCTTGTAAAACAGGCATCAGAAAAATTCGGGGCCGAAAAAATAACCGTTGCAGTCGATGCCCGCAGAAACTCTTCCATGCCGTCGGGTTTTGAGCTGGTCGTATCAGGCGGGACACTGCCGATTGCCCAGGATGCGATAGCATGGGCAGCAAAATGCCAGGAGCTGGGAGCAGGCTGCATACTGCCCACAAGTATGGACGGGGATGGAACGCAAAAAGGATTCGACCTTGCCTTTACGCGCGCAATTGCTGACGCAGTAAGCCTTCCTGTTATTGCATCAGGCGGTGCTGGCACGCTTGAGGATTTTTACAGAGCAGTCACTGAAGGTGGAGCAGAAATCGTACTTGCCGCTTCGGTGTTTCATTTCAGGATACTGAAGATCAGAGATGTGAAGGAATACCTATTTTCAAAAGGCCTGAATGTGAGCCTTTAATAAATGGCTTTGCGCTGAGAGCTGATTGAAGGGCTTTATTCCGGAAGCTCTTCAATCATCTTCTCCAGGAAATTTTCGGTTATCGCCCGGGTTTCAGGGCTGTCAAAGGAGGAGACTGAAAGGCTCAATCCTCCCGCGTAGCCAGTCATCCCCACCAGGTGAAGGGGCGGGAACATCGGCGGGATAATGAGCCATGCCCGTGCCGCAGGCTTGCCGAACATCGTGTGTTCATCAGTTATCGGCCCCATGTTGGTCAGTGCATTAACCCACGAGCCGCGGGCCGCCGCCACCGTCGTCGCG
>CAYNVT010000175.1:0-6701 GCA_964400685.1 uncultured Bacteriovoracaceae bacterium
TATAGGGAACGGCTCCCGGGGAATCCTCTGGTTTATTTACAATAAAGAGTGGGCCGAGAGATGCCCCGGATGCGAGACTGACGAGATGAAGACTCTGGCGACCGAACTGACAGCTTACAGGAATATCATGCTCGAGGGAGAAGTGGCAGCAAAAGGCGTCGTGGCAGACACAAACCGATACAGGGTGGACGTGAATGCGGTAGTTGCGCCGGAGGGAATAGCGGTCTTCGTCACAAATCTGAATTACCTGATAAGGCTTCTTAACAGATTCTACTGGCTACCGCAGAACAATGTATGGATAGACGTTACGCCGCCTGCATTCTTCGAACCTGCAGAATTCCTTATGCTTGACGGCGACAGGCGTAAGCCTGTTGAATCGTACAAGGTGGCAAACGGACACTGGCGCTTCAAGATAGACAAGCTGGATGTTGCCGAGACCATACTGGTCGTGCCTGAGCCCTGAGCGCATATAATAAATATGATGGAGGCATGAATGAAAAAATATTCTATCCTGTTTCTGATAGCACTTGCACTGATGGCCGGCTGTGCATCATCAGATGATGATACCGCTTTTGCGCAGGCGGACGAACAGGGCGGCGGCAATGGCAATAATGGCGATCCTCCTGACCCTCCGGTTATAAAAACATTGAAAGTCTCCGTCTGGCGTGCATCACACAGCGCGATAGACGCACTCCCTCTGTTTGTGATGAAGGGAACCGAAGAGCCGGTACTTATGATGGATGAAACTGAAATCGTAACTAAACCAAGGGCAAATGTGACTCTCGCCAGGACAGTCATAAACATTGATGCCTCCAAAAAATATCAGGACATTATGGGGTTAGGCGGGTCATTCGACCACTCTACGTGCTGGAACCTCAAGAAGCTGGGTGTTGGAAGCGATGAATGGAAAAAGGCTGTTGGATTCATATTCGGGGGGCAGTATACAAAGCCGGGTGAAAACCCTGCACCAGGCATGGGGCAGAGTCTTGTGCGCATCTGCATAGGGACTTCCGATTTCATACCGGATGAACAGGACTGGTATTCATATGATGATGTGCCTGAGGGGGAAACTGATTTCGGGCTTGAACACTTCTCGATAGAAAAAGACAGGGAATATGTCCTTCCAGTCATCAAATATGCAAAAGAGGTCAATCCTGAGCTGAAGTTCTTTGCTTCGCCGTGGAGCCCTCCCGCATGGATGAAGACAAACGGCGAGCTTGTCGGAACAAAGAATGCTGATGATACAAAACTTATTCCGTCTGATGAAGTCTATGACGCCTATGCAAGGTATCTTCTCAAGTTTATCAGGGCTTATGAGGCCGAAGGCATACCCATCGAGGCGCTCACAATACAGAATGAACCTATGATGGTTCATACAGGCTATCCGACATGCAAATGGACTCCTGAGACACAGGCGTATTTCATCCGATACCATCTCGGGCCGTTGTTTGAGGCGGAAGGCATAACGACAAAGATATGGTGCCTCGACCACAACTGGAATATGCTCGACTTCCCGAGAAAGGTCCTGGGTGAAAGCGAGTCTGCAAAATATGTTGATGGAACAGCCTTTCATTCATACGAGGGGAGCATAAGGTCACAGACCACAATCCATAACGAGTTCCCCGACAAGAACATATATTTTACTGAGCGCTCCTATTACAGGACTCAGGGAGCTGTCGAGATAATTGACATATTCAGGAACTGGGCCAGTTCATACAATTTCTGGGTTGTAATGCTGGACAAAAACGGCAAGCCGAACAAGGGGCCGCACGGCGCTACAGCAACCTGCATGGAGATTATCGAGACAGGCGGTTCAGCCAGGGTTGAATACAAGTTCGACTTCAACATGTACAGCCTGTTCATGAAATTCATCAAGCCCGGCGCAGTCAGGATTGATTCGGACAATGAAATAAGCAATGCCGCATTTTTAAACCCTGACGGAACAATTGTAATGATAGTTGCAAACAACAGCTTTTTCCCGAAGGATTTCAGCGTCGTAACAGGTGACCAGGCATTCAGCGATAATATCGGGGCGTTCACTGTTGCGGCATACCAGATAAGATCAGCAGAAACATCATGAGAAGAACTGGCGTATTCGTATTTTTATTATTGATGGCGGCTTCAGCCTGCATTCCGTACAAGGAGCGTGCTGAAGTTTCGGTCATACCAAAACCTGTAAGCATGACGGTGCAATCCGGCTTTTTCACGATTACCCCTGCAACAGCAATAAATGCTGAACCCGGATGCGAAGATGTGGCCAACCGCCTTGCAGAGATGATATGCAATGCAATTGGGTGCAATATCGACAGGATACCTACCGGAGAGCCTTCCGGCACCATAGACATCGCACTGGATGAGGGCCTGACGAACCTCGGGGCAGAAGGCTACAGGCTAGAAGTGACACCTGAAAAGATAATCATCCTGGCACCGGAAAAGGCCGGGATATTCTATGCATCGCAAACCCTGAGGCAGCTTATGCCTGTTGAGATATTCAGCCCAGAGCCTGTCACAGGGGTTCAGTGGAAAGTTCCATGCATAAAAATAGAGGACTATCCCAGGTTTGCCTGGCGCGGCATGATGCTTGATGTTGGCCGGCACTTCATTCCTGCAGATTTCGTGAAGCGACTGATCGACGTTTCCGCCATGCACAAGCTTAACCGCTTTCACTGGCATTTGACCGATGACCAGGGCTGGCGCATTGAGATAAAAAAATACCCGAAGCTCACTGAAACAGGTTCATGGCGCAGGGAATCGGAGATAGGATACATTGACGGCACAGCCGTTTTCGACGGCAGGCCGCATTACGGTTTCTATACGCAGGAAGAGATCAGGGACATTGTGGAATTTGCAGCCCGTCGCCATATCATGATTATCCCCGAGATCGAGATGCCGGGCCACGCAACAGCTGCGATCGCGGCCTATCCGGAGTACGGGACGACGGATGAGCCTGTTGAGGTGAGAACACTCTGGGGGCAGAGCGACAATGTATTCAACATCAAGCCTGAGACCTTTGAATTCCTTAAGGATGTGCTTACCGAGGTCATGGAGCTCTTTCCCGGACAATATATACATATAGGGGGAGACGAGGCGCATTACGTGCAGTGGCTAAACGATCCCGGGACCCTTTCGATCATGAACGCCCTCGGGCTTGAAACAGGCGAGGATGTCCAGAGTCATTTCATCAGCCAGATGGATGAATTCATCACTTCAAAAGGCAGGACCCTCATAGGATGGGATGAGATATTGAAAGGTGGCCTGGCGCCGAATGCGACAGTGATGTGCTGGACGAGCCAGATTAATGCCATAAAGGCGGCAATTATGGGACATGACGTTGTGCAGACGCCGACCGAGTTCACCTATTTCAACAGCACGCAGGATATGAGCCCGTATATTCAGAACGAACCGGATATTCCACTGACAACCGGTATCGCATATCAATTCGAGCCTGTGCCCCTTGTTCTGAATGAAGAGCAGGCGAAACACATCCTCGGCGGACAGGCACAGCTCTGGGGTGAATACATTCCCCACTATTCAACAGCCGAATACAGGGCTTTTCCAAGAGGCGCTGCCCTGGCGGAAGCCCTCTGGACACCGAAATCAGGCAGGAACTACAAAGATTTCTGCAGCCGTCTCTGGCCTCATCTGAACCGCTTCGACCTTATCGGCATTAATTATCACCATGAGACGACGGCCTGCAGGATAGCCCAATGGAATGAATCGATGTTTGCAGCCGAACCCAAGGCCACACTCATTGACATAACGAAGCATGTAACAGGACCTGGCAGCTATCAGGTCCTCTTTAACCGCATTTCAGGTGATGCATGGCTTGCGATAGAGAAAGTGGAACTTCTTAAAAACGGGGTTACCGTATCAGTTTCGGAACACTACGGTGTGGCCGAAAACCGTAACCGGGATACAGCCTACAATCTGCCACTTTCGATAAGCTCTTACGAAAAAGGAGCGGCATATCAGATCAGATATTATGCTTCGATTGAAAAAGGGGTAACTGCATCCGGCGGGATAGCTATGAAAAAGAGCATATTGAAGTGATGGAGAGAGATTAACTGCAAAAACACTGGTATTATATCAGGAATGTGTAAATAAATGACCTGACTCCAGGCTTTTCCTTGCAGGGATTCAGGACGGGCAGACTTGAAAGCCGGAAGGAGGCAAAGATGGAACAGGTCCGTTTCGGAGTCATAGGCTCGGGGGACGCCGCCAATTTTCATACTCTTGCATTCAAAAACAGGCCGGATGCAAACCTGAAATTCGTTTCCGTCTACGACGTCAATGAAAAGAAATGCTCTCTTCTGGCAAAACGCATGAAGCTAGCACCATATTCCGATCTTGAATCGTTCTTCTCAAGCGGCATTGACGCAGTGCTTATCTGCGTGCCGCATTACCTTCATGCCGAATACGTGGCGCTCGCCGCTGCCGCGGGAAAACATACTCTGTGCGAAAAGCCAATGGCGCCAACGCTCGAAGAATGCGACGCCATGATTAAAGCCACTGCCATGGCAGGGGTAAAATTCATGATCGCAGAGAACCACCGCTTCCTGCCTGCTCACCGCATTATCAGGGAAACCATCGAAGCCGGGCTCCTGGGAGATGTATACCTCGGCCGCACGTACGAGGGAGCTTTCTGCCCGGCCTCACAGTTTCTCGATGCCGGATGCTGGCACTTTACCTGCGACAAGGGCGGCGGAGGCGTGCTGATGGACCAGGGCGTGCACAAGTTCGCCCTGCTCAAATGGCTGCTCGGAGAGGTGGAAAGCGGCCAGGCCTGGCTCGGCAAGGCCCTCGACTCGCCTGAATGCAAGGGAGAGGATAATGCCGTAATGCACCTGCAGTACATGAACGGTGCCATGATAGAGGTAACGCTTTCGTCCACCACCGTTCATCCGCTCAACAACAATACAGAGCTTCACGGAACAAAAGGGCATCTGCTTGAAGACCACTCGTGGGAAAAACCCGTGCGCCTTTTTTCATCGCAGCCGGATGCAAAGGTCAAAGGCTCCTACTACGAGATAGAGACCGACCACGGGGCATATCCCATGTATTACATCATCTCTGCATACCATGAGGACACGCACTTCGCCGACTGCATATTGAATGACAGGCTTCCCGAATTCACGCCGATTGAGGCCCGGGGCGCGGTCGAGGTCGTGCTGCTGGGCTACCTGTCCGCAAGATTGGGCCGTAACACGACCATGAAAGAGCTTGCTTCGGAGGTCGCTGCGAAGGGCTCCGGACACATCATTAAAGACGCCATGCCTTTTATCAGGAAGAATTTCCAACAGCTGCACTGGAAATAGAAGCCCTTGGGTGAAAGTAAGGCAGGAAACTCGTGGGCCATCCCCGGTCTAGGCCCGTCATGAAATACAGCCTCTCCGTCGGGACTTGCCCTTTAAATCTAATCTGCGATAAGCTTCTTTTCCTTTTTACCCAGCTTTATCGTTGACTCATCGGGAATCCACTGGCCTGTATTCTCGTCTCTGATAGACGCCATGAATGTCGGTGTGACCATTGAAGAAACCGACATCGGCGACCTGAAAGAAGCCCTTGCCGTTCAGGGACTGCCCAATGACGTGAAACGTGTCTATGGCAAACTTCTGAACGGGTCCTACAGCCATCTCGAAGCCTTCGATTACCAGCTGGACAGGCTCCAGAACTGAGAAGCGTCACGATTAATCTTAAAGGACGTCAGGTCCGACATTGAAATCATCAAGATAACCAAGGCCTGACGGCCGGATTTTCCACGCCGGATTACATAATCATTCATTTTTTTAGCAGCTTGGGGAAAAAACGTCCCGTTCTCATCTGATAATCGAGATATGCCTGTCCGAAAATATCAACCATCATTCTTTCTTCATCTCTCACCATGAAATGCCATACAGAGTGCAGAAGCGCTGCCCAGACAACAAAGATGTAGCTGTTGAGGAATATGGCCAGCCCGAAATTGAATACCGACAAAAAAGCTGCATAAAGAGGATGGCGGAAATACTTGAACGCTCCGGCCGTATGAAGCTTGTTGCCCCTGTCAGCCGCGGGCAATGATTTGACGCTCCAGGTAATCATTCCCAGCGTAATGAATATTGAAACAAGGAATACCGATTTCAGGAAAAGCCGGTTATTCGATATCGGGGGAAGATTGATCCGCCTGTTGAGCCAAATTGCGACAAGAAAAAGGACAATGCTTATGAACAGCGCCACCGGGCCGCTGCCAAAAATCTTTCTGAATTTTGTTGGGTTTTTTTCCATTTATCCGATTAATTTTCTTTCGATGTACAAGTATAACTTCCGGCAACAAGCTTCATTGCATTGTCTGATTGATGTATCCCTAATACAAAGGCCTTACTGATTTTTCAATTGAAAAAGCTCACAGTCCATGGCGGTTTCAGTGGAATAAACCGTTTAAAAAAAGCCGTCTTAGTGAAACGATTGTACTCATCACGCCTGCCGAAGAGATCATACTCGGAAAAGCTATGCCATAACATATAGTGACTATTATTTATAATAGCTTATTGTAACCGGTTTTTCAGAACATTGCCCTTGTTTTTGTAAATGGGCTATGGATATATAAAATGATAACATTTTTCTTTGTAGTCACATTTTAAAAAGGAGAACCTCATGAAAACAGTTGCAGGGTTGAATTTCGCTGAAATGATTTTTCTCTCATGCGCCATTGTTGGCGGTCTTGT
>CAYNVT010000176.1:0-6674 GCA_964400685.1 uncultured Bacteriovoracaceae bacterium
GAGGTAAGCTCTACCTCATGGAGCATTGATGCCACACTCAAATTCAGCGGTTTTGAAGACGGCAGCATCACGTATTCCGGGACCCTCAAGGTGCTGGATCTGATTGTAACTATTGATCCGGTATCGGGAGAACTTGAAGTTACAGGAGGGACTCTCGAGGCGACTTCACTTACAACAGTCAATGATTCGGATAATTACGAGGCCAAGTACTCCCTATTCAGTGTAGAGGTGGATGATGCCGATTCGAATTATCCGGGCCTTACCATTGACGGCACTGTCACTGTAACAAATACGGATGACGATGAAACATTCGAGATAGTATTCTCATATTTATACTTTGATCAGTCATCGGATGAAGTATCAGATATTTCAGGGACATTCAGTATTAGCGGCAACAGTTTTGAAGTCGACGGCTCATCCATTACCCGCGACGATGATTACTATTGGACAGAAGGAACACTCACACTGTATGCAGAAAACAGCGAGGATGAAGACGCAGATGATGATGGTGTTGTCAAAATAACCGTCACATTCGACGAAACAACTGCAACCTTGGCCAAAACGAGCGAAGAATGGGAGCTTGAAAACTGGTGTGAGGACAGGCTGATACCATGAAATATTACATTGGTTTCATCTTCTATACCGGCAATGAGATTGTTCTTTAGAGCTTAATTCGTGTGATGAGCTTTTCGAGATAACGGGACTTGATCTGAGAGCTGGCCAGGGCTTGATGTATCGGGCCCAGTTCGAGAATAACACCAAGGATCGCCGCCATAATTCTGTGATTCCACAGGGCTTTATTATCAAAGATCAACTCGGCCAGCTTTCCGCGCTCTATTGCCATAACTACTGCGCGGTGTGTGGAGTTGAGAGGTGTTATAACTCGCCTGGTCCTGGGCTTGAGCCTGATGCTCTTTTGGGGACAGTTGCTCACACATACGCCGCAACCAAGACAGATATCCTCATCGATGTGAGCCTTGCGCCTGCATTGATTTTGCGGGTCATTGGCCGATACCAGCCCAAGTGCTTCTATCGGGCAGGAGCTCACGCACTTGCCGCAGCCGTTGCAGGTCCGGCTGTTTATCTCTGGTAAATAATTTGTGGTGTGTACTGCAGCTGAGAACCCGATTTTGCGTGCGGCTATCATGGCCTCGCAGCAGCACCCGCAGCAGTTGCAGATGAAGTTGACATGCTGGCGCACGTTGTCCCCGAACTGGACCAGGTTGAGTTCATAAGCAGTTTTAAGGAGGTCGAGGCATTCCGCAGCGCTTACCTGGCGTATGACGCCATGTTTTATAAGCGAGGCCGCCGAGTTATTGAAGGTCATGCATATATCAAGGGGTGCATCACAACTGCGGCCCATATGCTGCATCTTGTGGCGGCAGTAGCATATCCCGACGCCAATGAGAGGTGAAGTTCTGATGACCTCACTGGCTTTTTCATAATCAAGAACTTCAAGGGAATGTTCGGGCGGCAGGGCGGGTTCCTGAACAAAGACCCTGCCAAGCCTGGTTTCTCCTTTTCCGAACAGATCCAGTATAAAGTCATCCTCCTCGTTGAGATAACGGTAGAATAGTTCGGCCAGCAGTTTCTGATCGATATCCTGCCGGATGCGCATCATTGAGAACTCAAAAAACCCGGCCATGGGAGGAGGCAGGACATAGACGCTTTCGCCGCTGTCGTCTATATCCAGCAGAATCGCCCGTCCGGCCAGGGTTTCAAGAATCTTGCGCGCCTCGGCTTCAGACATTTTCCATATGGCTGCTGCTGTTTTGACCTTAAAAGGCTTGATCGGAAGGCGAGCGACATAGTCCGCCTCTTTCTGGGAAAAAAGCATCTCCAGGATTTTGTAAAGGGTTTCTGTTGGCGGGGCTCCCTGAGGGAAACGGTTTAGCCGGTCAGCCAGTCTGCCATAAACGGATTGCATCGTTTTGTGAGCCATGGCCTGTATTATAGCCGCTAAGGATTACCGGTACAACGGCATATCAAACCGGGCCGGCTGTAACACGTCTGATGTTGAGGTTTGAATCTATCAGTTTGTCTTTATTGAGCCATATTCCGTTAAGCCAGTCGTTGAATTCGTTTTTGAAAACCATGTCGTTGATATCCGCATTTGCAAATTTTTCAGGTATAGGAAGCTCTTCGACAAGGACATAGATTCTCCTGACTTTTCCGCAGAGAAATTCCCATATGGACCTGACCCCGTCGGGATATACGATAGTGACATTCAGCAGCCCGTTGAATCTGTCTCCCATTGCAGAGATCGTAAAGGACAGGCCGCCGGCTTTCGGCTTTAGAAGATGCTTATACGGGGAATTCTGTTTGTCATGCTTTTCCTTTGTAAATCTTGTCCCTTCAGGAAATGTCATAACCGAGACATAATCGGTTTTGAATTTCTCGCATGCCTTGCGTGTGATTTCGATATCCTGGCCTTTGAGCTTGGGGTTTTTCTCGATTTCCTCCTTTGTGAAGCGCTTCATGAATGGAAAATCAAGCGCCCACCATGCAAGACCGATTACCGGGACCCATATAAGCTCTTTCTTCAGGAAAAATTTGATAAACGGGATTTTGCCGTAAAGAACCTTCTGGAGCACTACTATATCAATCCATGACTGGTGATTCGATATTACAAGATACCAGTCGTTTTTCCTTAATTTCTCAATCCCGGTAATTCTCCATTCAATTGGGTAGAATTGATGAATAAAATATGAATTAACAAATACCCAGTTGCTGGCTACTCCTGTTAATACCTTGCCGGTAATAAAACGCCACCATGGGGCAGGTATGATGAATTTAATGAACGCAAGAGGGAAAAGCACTACAGCAGTGCAAAGTGTATTCAATACAAGTAGAAACAAAACAATACTTCCGATAAATCGAGAGGCTATGTATTTTAGCATTTCTAATTTACTCACATTTAGTTTTATTTTTGGACAGCAAGTTTAATGATACCTCATAAACAGGGAAACTTCCGTAAAAAAATGTACGTTTAATATTTACACAGTAGTTGTAACTGCTCAGCTCCTGCATGCTTTGGACATATAACCGCTTGTTAAAACTGACCGAACTGTCATATATAAATTGCTGTCGGGATATTTCCGGGTCTCTTTTGTTTATCCATCAATGAAAATCATCGCATAAAGAATCAGGCAGGGATGCTCACTGACGGCAACAGTTTTCAAATGTTTATTACAGGACACCTAAGGAGAGGCCGTATGGATGATTTAAGAAGAGAGAAGAGTAAAGGACTGAGCCTATGGTATCTCAAGGATGTGATGCTCAGGCGCAGACTCATCGGCAAACGTTATCAGACTCCCGGATTCGGACTGGCTGCTCAGCTCTTTGCAGTAATGTGCAAGGCCATTATAAAGAGGCTCGGTCCTGTCGAAGGCGAGGAGCTTATCAAAGAAGCGGTGCAGGCTTTCGGACGTGAACGAGGCAAACGCATTGCACAAAAGGTCGCAGCACAGGGCAAGCCGCTTTCCTTTAAAAACTGGCTTATCTACACCGATATTGACGGCGTCAATTTTCCTGTAAAGGCATATATCGATAATAATGACCTGATGGCGCCCGTGAAAGGATGCTCCTTCAATAACGCCGCCTGCGAATGGGGACTCGATGAATATTCGAGCATCTATTGCAAGTATGCCGACTATGCTATCCTTGAAGGTTATAATCCCGACATCAAGCTCATACTTGAACAACGCCATAAGACAGGTAAAGACTTTTGCCTTTTCCGCTATATCATGAAGGAGTCGAACAAATAGCAGCAGGGAGGAAGTTATGGAAAAAGGCTCTAAATTCCAGCTGGACATGACTGAAAATAACCTGTCTGAAAAAATCCCCATTGGGATGAAAGTCGGGTATGGAATAGGCGATTTTGCATGTAATATCGTTTTTCAGACCATCACGCTTTATCTGGTATACTTCTTTACCGACGTATTCATGATCGGTGCAACAATGGCAGGCACAATCTTCTTTATAGCCAAGATATGGAATGCAATATGCGACCCGACCATGGGTTTCATTACGGACAGGACGCATTCAAGGTGGGGCAAAAACAGACCTTTTCTGCTTTTCGGGGCAATCCCTCTGGGATTGGCCTTCTTCCTGATATTTCTCTCGCCCCAGATTCCTGTCTTCTTGCGTTCTATATACGCACTGGTGACCTTCCTTCTCTTCTCCGCATGCTATTCAGTGGTTAACATACCCTACGGTTCGCTTACCGCCAGCATTACTATGGACGGCAACGAACGCTCGACTCTGACTGGCATCCGTATGGCCTGCGCCATACTGGGAACTCTCGCCACAGCAGGCGCCACAAAACCTGTCATCGCCATGTTTTCAAGCGAGATCACAGGCTTCAGGGCTATAGGCGCCGTATTCGGAGGCGTTTGCGCTCTAATCCTTCTTACAACTTTTTCTAGCGTAAAGGAGTGCGTGGCCCCGCCATCCGAAGAGAAGAAGTCCTTCAGAGAAGACCTGAAGATGGTCTCAAAGAACAGCCCCTTCATCCTGCTTACAGTCTCGACCATACTTCAGATGGTTGCTTTGAACCTTGTTGCGATCATGATCAACTACTATTTCAAATACAATCTCGGCAGGGAATCAGACATACCGATCGCATTCATGTGCATGTTCGTGATTGCATTTGTCTGTATGCCATTCTGGGTATACATGACAAAAAAGTTCGCCAAAAAAAACGTTCTCGCAGCAGGCACCGGCCTGCTCGCACTTGTGACGCTCATGCTATTCTTTCTCCATAATCCCGAGAGAGGGCTCCTTTTTGGTCTCTTTGTTGTAGCGGGCATTGGCTTGTCCACACTTTATCTCTGCCCATGGGCCATGATCCCTGACACCGTCGAGTATTCACAATGGAAAACAGGGCTCAGGCGCGAAGGCATACTCTATGGCTTCTTCAATTTCGCATTCAAGTTCTCCTCGGCATTTGCCGGCTTTGCCGTAGGTCTGGGACTGGACCTCTTCAAATATGTGCCGAACATAAAGCAGCAGGCGATAACCCTTTTCGGGATAAAGCTGCTGATGTCGGTCATCCCATGCATTTTCATAGCAGCAGGCATTATAATCATCCTGTTCTATCCCATAGATGAGGCCATGCACAAAAAAATGCTTGAAGATATTCAGATCGGTGGGCAATGCAGGGGATAATAAGCATTTGTATTTAATCATAAAATTATTGATAAAAGGGTTATGGCAACATTATAATAGTTTGGATTCACATTGATGATAATGACAAATCAATCAAATCCAACAAGGAGGTCTGAAATGGGGAAATGGAAGATTCCACCTGATGGCGGTCATTTGGATCTGGCGAGTGGAATATATTTCCAGAACATGACCGGCAGAGAAATCGAGGAAAGGCTCACAAAAAATGACCTTATAATCATCCCTGTGGGCAGCACTGAAAACCACGGTCCGCATGCCTGTGCGGGTGAGGATACATTCCTGTTAACAAGGCTTGCCGAGCAGGTGGCTCTTGCAACAGGATGTACTGTGGCCCAGCCGGTGTGGTACGGGTCGCACCCGTTCAACCATCTGGGCATGCCCGGTACAATCGTAGTACCGGAAGAGGACCTGGCTGCCTATCTCCGAGCGATGATAGCAGGCTTCTGGAATGCAGGCTTCAGAAAGCAGATATTCATAAACGGTCATGCTCAGGACTATGTCATACCCATGGCGATTCATCAGTTCGGCAAGAAATACCAGGTGCCTGCAGTGATTGCCTATCTGAACTGGTGGTTTTCAATCAGGCCGCACATAAGGGACAAGGCGCACGGAGGCCCGTTTGAAACGCCTTTTGTTCATGCCGACGAATGCGAAACATCCTTTTCTCTGGCGCTTTTCCCTGAGATGATAAAAATGGAGGATGCGGTTGATACTAAGGGCGAGATGTACATTAAGGACGGGATTGTCGATAAATCCGGGCTGGCCTACGGCCATGCCATGAGGTTTTACGACCATGTCGGGCTTACCGGTATGGAAGTTTTGTGCACTCCTGAAGGTGTTGTAGGCAAAAGCACGCTCGCATCCGCTGAGAAGGCAAGGCCTGGGGTTGAAGCGGCCATGGATTATCTGGAAGACCTCGTCAATGAAATAATGACGAAATTCCCGGCTGGAAAGCTTCCCCCGATCGATAAGATGACGCAAAGACCTAAAGAGCAAATCGAATCAGTCATAAAAGGGCCGAGGAACGGCGGCGCGCATATCTATACCATAAGTTATCCTACTTGATCAGGAGAGTGAGTTATGGAGACTTATATAAAAGGTGAGAAGGATTTTGTAGAAGGAAAGACGATAAAAGCGGCCGTCATGGTCGAACCCGGCAGGATGGAGGTTCAGCAACTGCCCTGGCCGAAGCTTGAAAGAGGCGCGCTGATACTCAAGATGCGCATGTCCGGCATATGCGGGACAGACAAGCATGCCTACAGGGGCGGCGAGGAAAGAATCTTATACGGCGGCACTGAGGCCGAACAGGAGATGGCGTATCCGGCGGTCCACGGACATGAGAACGTGGGCGAAATAGTCGAGATGCATCCTGAGGACAGGAATCTGATCGAGTACCACGGTGGCGAGCTGAAGATAGGGGACAGGGTAACGATGTGTCCGAATGTCGTATGCAGGAACTGCTGGTACTGCAGGCATATATTCGCATA